>NZ_JBIAPU010000016.1:0-247724 GCF_042888465.1 Streptomyces sp. NPDC002888
GGCACCAGCCTGAACCAGCTGGACATCACCGCTACGGCACTGCTGGGCGTGGGGGCGCGGGGCTGAGCAACCCGGGGGCGCGGGCCCCCGGGGTTTCCCCGGGGGCCCTCGCCTGTCTGCGGCCGTCAGATACCGAGCCGGTCCAGCAACCGCTCGTGGTACACCGCCGGCCCCCCGAACAGCAGCTGTGAGGACTTGGCCCGGCGGAAGTACAGGTGGGCGGGGTGCTCCCAGGTGAAGCCGATGCCGCCGTGGACCTGGATGTTCTCCATGGCGGCGACCATGTACGCCCGTGAGCAGCAGGCGTGCGCCACGGCGGCGGCGACCGGGAAGTCCGGCGCGTCCTCGGCGGCGAGCCGGGCCGCCTCCCTGGCGGAGGCCTCGGCGAGTTCCACCTGGACGAGCATGTCGGCGCACTTGTGCTTGACCGCCTGGAAGGAGCCGATGGGCCGGCCGAACTGGTGACGGACGCGGGCGTATTCCGCGCTCGCCTCCAGGCACCGGCGTGCCCCGCCCGCCTGCTCCGCGGCGAGCCCGACCGAGGCGATGTCGAGGACCTTGGCCATGATGCGCCCGCCCGCCCCGTCCGTGCCGACGAGAGTCGCGGGCACGGCGTCGAACGTCAGCCGGGCCATCGCCCGGGTGGCGTCCAGGGTCTTCATCGGGTCGGCCGCGAGCCCCACAGCCGCACGGTCGACGGCGAAGAGCGAGGGTCCGGCGACGGTGCGGGCGACGACGAGCAGCAGGTCGGCCGTCGTACCGTCGATGACGAAGCTCTTGCGGCCGCTCAGCTTCCAGCCGCCGCCCCCGTCCGGCACGGCGCGCGCGGAGATCAGGACGGGGTCCCAGGAGCCGCTGTCCTCGGCGACGGCGAGGGTGGCCGTGGTCCGTCCGGTGGCGATGCCGGGGAGGTGGCGCGCGCAGGCCTCCTTGTCGCCGGAGGCCAGCAGTGCCTGGGCGGCCAGGACGACCGTGGCGAAGAACGGCGCGCACAGCAGGGCGCGGCCCATCTCCTCCAGGACGACGCCCACTTCGACCGGGCCGAAGCCGTCGCCGCCGTACTCCTCGGGGAGGGCCAGGCCCGGAAGGCGCAGCTGCTCGGTGAGTTGGGCGTAGACCGCCGGATCGTAGCGCGGTTCGCTCTCCATGAGCTTGCGGACCGCCTCCTCCGACGACTTCGCCTCCAGGAAGTCCCGTACGGATGCGCGGAGTTCGCGCAGTTCGCTCTCGTCGGCGGTCACGGGCGCACCTCCTTGACAGCAGCGGTCGACGGTTCCTTGGGCAGGCCGAGGACGCGTTCCGCGAGGATGTTCTTCATGATTTCCTCGGTGCCGCCGAGGATCCTGAGCGCTGGGGTGGCCAGGAACAGTTCGGACCAGGCATAGGTGCCCCACTGGCCGGTGTCGGCGATGATCCGGGGACCGAGGACGTCGGACACGAAGTGTGCGGCGCGGGTGAGATTCTGGCCGTACATCAGCTTCGAGACGGACATCTCGGGGCCGGGCGCGATCCCGCCGCGCAGTTTCCGCAGGGCACGGGCGTTGAGGTGTTCGGTGGCCATGGCGTCCACGAGGAGTTCGGCGAGGCGGGCGCGCAGGGCGCGGTCGTCCCAGGTCCAGGTGGCGCGCATCAGCGCCGAGAGCCGGTCCGGGGAAAGGGCGGCGGCGACCGGGCCCGCGCCCTCACTGCCGACGGTCGCCCGCTCGTTCATCAGGGTCGTCAGGGCGACGGTCCAGCCGCCGTCGACCTCGCCGAGGCGGTGGTCGTCGGGGATGCGGACGTCGGTGAGGAAGACCTCGTTGAAGTCGGCGCCGCCCGTCATCTGCCGCAGGGGCCGGACCTCGACGCCGGGGGTGTCCATGGGGACCAGGAAGGCCGTGATACCGCGGTGCTTGGGAGCGTCGGGGTTCGTACGGGTGAGCGCGAGGCCGAGCTGGCTGTGCTGGGCGACCGAGGTCCACACCTTCTGCCCGTTCAGCACCCACTCCTCGCCCTCACGGACGGCGCGGGTCGCCACGCTCGCCAGGTCGGATCCGGCGCCGGGTTCGCTGAACAGCTGGCAGGCGACGGCGTCCCCGCGGTACATGGCGGGCAGCCAGCGGTCCTTCATCCCGGGCTGGGCGTGGGCGAGGATCGTCGGTCCGATCATGCCCAGGCCGACCACGCTCAGCACGCCGGTGTCGGGGACGTCGTACTCGGACTCGACGGCGTCGTAGAGCAGGTCGTGGACGGGGGTCAGGCCGCGTCCGCCGTACTCGGGCGGGCCGGTGATCCAGCCGAAGCCGTTTTCGTGGCGGACACGCTGCCACGCGCGTGCCCGGCGCACCTGTTCCTGTTCCTCCTCGGGCGGGAGGCTGCTGAAGTAGGCCATCGAGTCGTCGCCCTCGCCCCAGGTGAAGGCGGTGCGGTCGGGGGCCTTCGCCGCATGCGCGTCGAGGAAGCGGCGCGCCTCGGCGGCGAAGTCCTGCGGGTCCTGTTTCATAGCGGGGTTCCTGCGCTCTCAGATGCTCAGGTCGAGAGGATCGTCACCGCCGACGCGCCCGGCGCGCCGTACAGGTGGGTGTAGCCGACGCGAGGCGTGCCCGGAATCTGCCGGGGCCCGGCCGTGCCGCGCAGCTGGAGGACGATCTCGTGGATCTGGCGCAGTCCGGACGCGCCGATCGGCTCGCCGTTGCCGAGCAGTCCGCCGTCCGTGTTGACCGGGAGCCGGCCGCCGATCTCGGTGGCGCCCTCGGCGATGAGGCGTTCCTGCTCGCCGTCCTTGCAGAGGCCGTTCTCGGCCATGTGGATGACCTCCGACCCGGCGTCGGTGTCCTGGAGCTGGGCGACGTCGACGTCCTCGGGACCGATGCCCGCCCGCTCGTACGCCTCCCGGGAGGCGTCCACCGTCGGGCTCTCGACCGGCTCCCCGACGGGGAACGACGGGCTCTGCACCTCGAAGGCGCCGAGCCGGCGGCTGCGCAGGGCGGTGGACCGGACGCGTACGGGCTTCCCGGTGTACTTGTGGGCCTGGTCGGCGCGGCACAGCACGAGGGCGGCAGCGCCTTCGTTCGGCCCGCAGTACATGAACTGGCGCAGGGGATAATTGAGGACCGGGGAGGCGAGGATCTCCTCCACCGACAAGGGCTGTCGGCGCCACGCCTTCTCGTTGCCCGCCGCGTTGCGGAAGTTCTTCGACGCGACGCGCGCGAGTGTCTCGTGAGAGATGCCGTGGTCGTGCATGTAGCGGTTGATCTTCATGCCGAAGAAGTGGGTGGTGAGGAAGAGACCGGTCTGCCCGTACCAGGAGGGGATGCCCGCCACGGACGGATCGGCGGCGAACGCGCCGCGCGGGTGCTTGTCCAGGCCGATGGCGACGGTCAGATCGTGCTCGCCGGTCTCGATCGCGCGGGCGGCCAGCGCCACCGCGGTACCGGCCGTGGCGCAGCCGTTGAACACCCCGCGCAGGGGCACTCCGGTCAGGCCGAGGTGCCCGACGATCGCGTCCGGGTTGGCGACCTCGTAACTGCCGATGTACCCGCCCTGGATCTGTGGCCAGGTGACGCCCGCGTCGGCGAGCGCCAGTCGCACCGCGTCCGCGCCCATGTCCAGGGCCGGCTTGCCGGGGAACCGGCCGAACGGGTGGAGTCCCACCCCGATGATGACGGCCTCGGTCACGGTGTCTCCTCCTCGACCGGCGCGAACGCGAACGTCAGGACCTCGGTGCCGTCGTCCTGCACGGTGTAGGGCACGAGCGTGAGCCGCATGTCCTGTCCGATCCTGAGCTTGTCGGGGTCGGGTTCGGTCAAGCGGGCCTCGACCAGGAGTTCGCCGGGGAGCTCGATGTAGCCGACCGCGTACGGCTCGAAGGTCTCGGGGCCGTCGTACGGCGGGGACGGCGGGCGGAAGTTCTGTGTCGTGTACGTCCACAGCGTGCCGCGGTTCGCGAGCAGCCGTTCCTTCGGCTCGGCGCTCGCGCAGCGGACGCAGACCGGGGCGGCCGGGAAGCTCACCAGGCCGCAGGCCGTGCACTCGGAGCCGATGAGCCGGGGCGGCACGGAGTCGGAAAGGGGCCAGGTGAACAGGCCCTCGGCGACCGGCCGTCGCATGGTCGTCGTCATCTCATGCTCCGTTCCGGTTGCCCAGCGCGTCGGCGTTCGGCGCCGCCTTGGCCACCAGGTTCGGCACGACCGAGGACAGCTCCTCCGGTGTCCATCGGGACTCGGCGCTCGCGCCCGGGCCGTTGACCCAGCCCTCCAGGACGGTGATGCGGTTTCCGACGACGCCGAAGACGCGGCCGGTGACCTCACGCGAGGCGGCCGAGCCCAGCCACACCACGAGCGGCGAGATGGCCTCGGGGGTGAGGTCCTGGGCCTCGGCGGCCCGCTTCATCATCGCGATGTCCTCGGTCAGCCGGGTGAGCGCGGTCGGCGCGATCGCGTTCACCGTCACGCCGTAGCGGGCGAGTTCGGCGGCGGCGATGAGGGTGAGGCTCGCGATGCCGGCCTTGGCGGAGCCGTAGTTGGACTGGCCCGGGTTGCCGAAGATGCCGGACGGGGAGGTCGTGTTGATGACCCGGGCGTCGTTGTCGTGACCGGCCTTGGCGCGCTCGCGCCAGTACGCGGCGGCGTGGTGCAGGGTGGCGAAGCCGCCCTTGAGGTGGACGGCGAGGACGCTGTCCCAGTCCCGCTCGGTCATCGACACGATCATCCGGTCACGCAGGATGCCGGCGTTGTTGACCAGCACGTCCAGGCCGCCGTAGCTGTCCACGGCCTGCCGGACGAGGCGGCCGGCGCCGTCCCAGGCGGAGATGTCGTCCGTGTTGGCGACGGCCTCGCCGCCGGCCGCGACGATCTCGTCCACCACGGCCTGGGCGGGTCCGGCCGAGGCGCCCGCCCCGTCGCGCGAGCCGCCCAGGTCGTTGACCACGACCTTCGCTCCGTGCGCGGCGAACGCCAGGGCGTGCGCCCTGCCGATGCCGTTGCCGGCGCCGGTGACGACCACGACCCGGCCGTCGACCACTCGTTCGGACATCCTCAACTCCTCGTGCACAGTGGCTGGTCGGCCTCGGCGAGCAGCACCCGGGGGTCCTCGCTGCCGCAGGCGCACCGGTCGGTCACGACACGGCCCCGGATGCCGAGCGGTGTCTCGGCGAGCAGTGACGTGCGCTGCTCCCCCGCGGCCACGAACAGATCCCCGTCCCGCTCGCCGACCCGCCACTCGGCGGCGTTGACGTGCGCGCCGGTGCGCTCGGGGCACTCCAGGGCGAGGGCCGGGCCGACAGCCGTGAACAGACAGGCGGACACACCCACCCCGCGCAGCAGGGGCAGGGCGGCGGGTCTGGCCAGGACGACCGACGTCGGCCGGAACATCTCGCCGATGTCGGCGCTGCCCGCGAGCCCTTCCAGGGTTTCGGCGGACAGCCCGATCACGGCCTGCGGGCGCAGTTCGCGGTGGAAGACCGCGGTACGGCGGTGGTCCCAGCCCATCGCCTCGGCGATGCCGTACGTCACCTTCAGCGTCCGCAGGGCGCCGATCACCGCGTGCCCCCAGAAGCCCTCGTATCCGGACGTGGTCAGCAGGGCCCGCTGTCCGGCGCCCAGGCCGTGCCCGCGCAGCCGCTCGGTGACCCAGGCGGTGTCGCGGGCGAGTTCGGCCCAGGTGAGCTCCATGTCCTGGGTGCCGGCGGCGGTGGGGAAGCGTGCGAGGTAGGCGAGCGCGGGCCGGTCGAGGGTGCGGGCCCGGGCGAGGGTGTCGGCGCGGGCCATCAGTTTCTCACCACCCGGGGGAACTTGGCGACGCTGGTCATGGTCTTCAACAGGTCCTCCTCGGTGCGCATGTCGAGCACCGGCTTGACTCCGGTCCGCTCGCGCACGGCCTCGCCCAGCCGGCCGGCCAGGGCGTCCACGTCACCGGTGAGTGCGGGGTCGTAGCCGACGCGCAGGCGCAGTTCGTCGACCTCGCGGCGGTCCCGGACGATCTGGAAGACCCCGGCCACCGTCTCAGGCTGGTCCTCCACCGCCTGCCAGATGTCCCGCAGGACCACGGAGCGTCCCTGGACCAGGGTCTCGTCGCCGCGCCGTCCGGCCACCCACATCCGGGCGTGGGTGCGTCCGCAGCCGCAGCGGTCGCGGGCGAGGCGGACCAGGTCCTCACTGCGGTAACGGATCAGTGGGGCGGCCCGGTTGTCCAGGTCGGTGGCGACGAGTTCGCCGAGGTCGCTCTCCTCCACGTCCCGCCAGGCGCCGTCCTCCCCGACCTCGACGCACTCGGCGAAGACGGTGTCCTCCCAGAGGTGGAAGCCGTCGTGCTCGCGGCACTCCCAGGCGGTGCCGGTGTCGGCGGCGCTGGTGTACTCGTAGACGTCGATGCCCCAGTCGTCGCGGATCCGCTCGCGCATCTTCCGGCTGAGGGGCTGCCCGGCGCAGGAGGCGCCCTTGAGGGAGGAGAAGGCCTCCTTGAGGTCGACCTTCTCGGCCAGGTGCTCGAGCTCGACCATCTGCGGATACATCATCTGGAGGTAGGCGGGCCGGTAGGTGCGCAGGGCCTCGACGACCTCGTGCATCTTTCCCAGCCAGGTGTCCACCTCGATCACCACCGCGCCGAGGGCCTGGTAGCCGGGGTCCATGAGGTTGCGGAAGGTGCCGGGCGGGCTGAGCACCCGGTCGCCCGGCCTGAGGCCCAGCTCCCACAGGTCACGCACCTGCGCGGTCACGAGGGGCGGCGCGTCCTGCCAGATCTCGGCGAAGAACTCCGGGTCGCCGGTGGTGCCCGAGCTGGAGGAGACCGAGGTCAGCTCGTCGACCGGGACGCAGAGCAGACCGCCGAAGGGGTCGCCGGTGCGGGCCCGGTGGGACCGGATCATGTCCTTGGTGATGAAGGGGATCCGCGCCCGGAAGTCCTCCAGCGAGCGGATGTCCCGCGGGTGTGCGCCGTGCGCGTCCCAGAGCTCCCGGTAGAAGGCGGAGTTGGTATAGGCGTACTCGACGAGCTCCAGGACGCGTTCCTCCTGGTGCGCCCGCAGCCGCTCGCGGGACATGGTCTCCACCTGTGGCTCGAAGTACCTGTCACCGGTGTGCCTGTCACCCACCATGGCGCCTCCTCGCGGCTCAGTGCCCAGATCTTCCAGCTATCAGCGTAATCAGTCAACCAATTCGACGGATTCAAGGTGAGGTCCCCACAGGGCTCGCTTCCCGTCGATCAATATAGTTAACTATTAGCACTCATTCGCCTTCTTGAGTACCCGGGAGTGTGCACTGTGAAGATCGTTGTCTGCGTGAAGCACGTGCCCGACGCCACCGCGGACCGCACGTTCACCGAGGACGGCACCACCGACCGGGAGTCGGTCGACTCACTGCTGTCGGAACTCGACGAGTACGCGGTCGAGCAGGCCCTGCGGATCGTCGAGTCGGGCGTCGACGCCGAGATCAGCTACCTCACCGTCGGACCCGACGACGCACGCGACGCGCTGCGCAAGGCGCTGGCCATGGGCGGTGATGCGGCGGTCCATGTGAGCGACGACGACATCGAGGGCAGCGACGCCTTCGGTACGTCACTCGTCCTGGCCCGGGCCATCGAGCGGCAAGGCTTTGATCTCGTCCTGTGCGGGATGGCCTCGACGGACGGCACCATGGGCGTCGTGCCGGCACTGCTGGCCGAGCGGCTCGGCGTCCCGGCCGTCACCCACCTCGAGGATCTGGCGATCGAGGACGGAGCAGTCATGGGCCGTCGCGAGGGCGACGGCGCGACCGTGCACGTCCGGGGCGCCCTTCCGGCCGTCGTTTCGGTGACCGACCGCTCCGGGGACGCCCGCTATCCCTCCTTCAAGGGGATCATGGCCGCGAAGAAGAAGCCGCTGGAGACGCTGGACCTCGCCGACCTCGGGATCGACGTCGAGCAGGTCGGCCGGGCCGGCGCGCGATCGGCCGTGGACACCGCGACCAGGCGCGCGCCGCGCGCCAAGGGGGAGATCGTCCCCGACGACGGTGCGGGCGGCACGGGACTGGCCGCGTTCCTCACCACGAAGAAGTTCATCTGACCCGTCCCAGGCAAGAACTCGTCCCAGGCAAGAGGAGTGCATCACCGTGGCCGAGATCCTCGTCCTCGTCGACCACGCCGACGGCGTCGTACGCAAGCCCACCCTCGAACTGCTCACCCTGGCCCGCCGGCTGGGCGAGCCCTCAGCCGTCTTCCTGGGGCCGGGAGCGGACACCGCGACCGAGGTCCTCGGCCGGTACGGGGCACACAAGGTCTACGTCGTGGACGCCCCCGAAGTCGACGCGTACCTCGTCACGCCGGCCGTCGACGCGCTCACGCAGATCGCCGAGCACACCAGCCCGGCGGCAATCCTGCTGCCGTCGGGGCCGGACGACAAGGAAACCGCCGCGCGGGTCGCGCTCCGGCTCGGCTCCGGGCTCGTCACCGACGCCGTCGACGTCACCGCCGGCCCGGACGGCCCGGTCACCGAGCAGTCGGCGTTCGCGGCGACGCACCAGGTCACGGCACACGTCACGCAGGGCGTGCCGGTCATCACGGTCAAGCCGAACGCCACCGCCCCCGAACCGGCCCCGACCGTCCCGGTCGTCGAGAAGCAGGACATCGCCTTCAGCCCGCCCTCCGCCACCGTCAGGATCCTGTCCCGCGCGGCGCGAGAACGCGGTGATCGTCCCGTGCTGACCGAGGCCGACATCGTGGTCTCCGGGGGTCGCGGTGTGAACGGTGCCGAGAACTTCGCCCTCATCGAGCGGGTCGCCGACGCTCTCGGCGCGGCCGTCGGGGCGTCCCGGGCGGCCGTGGACGCGGGCTGGTACCCGCACAGCCACCAGGTCGGCCAGACGGGTACCCAGGTCTCCCCGCAGCTCTACCTCGCCGCCGGCATCTCCGGCGCGATCCAGCACCGGGCCGGCATGCAGACGTCCAAGACCATCGTCGCCGTCAACAAGGACGCCGACGCGCCCATCTTCGAGCTCGCCGACTACGGAGTGGTGGGGGATCTCTTCCAGGTGCTGCCGCAGCTGGTGGCGGAGATCGAACAACGTCGCTAAAATGGTTAACTGATTGCATCTATTGACCCGAAGGAGCGCCATGACGAAGATCTGGGTCAACTCGGGGGATTCCCACGTGATGGAGCCGGACGACCTGTGGACCGAGGCGCTGCCGCCGCGCCTGGCCGACCGGGCGCCGCGCAGTGAGCGCGGCGAGAAGTACGAGGTGCTCTACATCGACGGCGAGCGCATCGACCGCCAGCTCAACGACTTCATGGACGCCATGCGGCCGCCGGGCGCCCGGGACCTCGACACCCGCCTCAAGGACCTGGACCAGGAGGGCGTCTGGGGGCAACTGGCCTTCCCCTCCATGGGGTTCTGGCTGGTGTCGATCACCGACCGGGAGCTCTCCCGGGAGACCGTACGGGCCTGGAACGACTGGGCACACTCCGAGATCCTCGGCAAGAACAAGCGCGTGATCACGCCGGCCTGCGTGTCGACGGCGAACATCGAGGACGCGGTCGCCGAGGTCGAGCGGGTGGCGGAGCTGGGCTTCCAGTCCGTCTTCCTGCCGTGCGCCACCCGGCCCGGCGAGGAGTACGCCCTCGACCGCTGGGAACCACTGTGGGCGGCGGCCGAACGGGCCGGTCTGGTCCTCGGCTTCCACATCGGCACCGGCGGCGAGAACGTCGTCTTCCGCGGACCCGGCGGCGCGGTCGTCAACTACATGGAGACGACCTACCCGGGCATGCGCGTGGTGTCCCACATGGTCGCGGGCGGTGCCCTGGACCGCCACCCGGACCTGAAGATCCTCATCGCGGAGGGCGGCGCGGGCTGGGTGCCCGCCATCGGCGACCGGATGGACGAGGCCTACCGCCAGCACGGCATGTTCGTCCGGCCGAAACTGAGCCGGCTGCCCAGCGAGATCATCCGGCAGCAGGTGTACGCCTCCTTCCAGCACGACAAGAGTTCGGTGGAGATCGTCGAGTCGACCGGCTACCGCAACGTGATGTGGGGCGACGACTACCCTCACCTGGAGGGCACCTACGGCCACACCCAGTCCACGCTGCACGAACTGTTCGACGGTGTGTCCGACGAGCTGCGCGAACGCGTCACGCGCGGCACCTTCAACGAGCTCTTCCGGCTGCCGGAGCAGACTCCCCAGGAGGCGGCCGTCTGACCGGGACCGACGGCGACAGACCTGTGACCACTCCCCCGTACCCCGAGGACCTGGAGCGACCCGGCCTGGTGCGCACCGGGCGGTCGACGTTCGTCCGGCCCATCCGGCCCGAGGACGCCGACCGCCTGGTCGCCTTCGTCGGCGGCCTGTCCCGGGCCACGCTCGCCTACCGCTCCCTGGGGCCGGTGGTCCGCGCCCGCGACGACGTCATCCGGCGCGGCGCGCACGTGGACTACCTCAACGAGCTGGCCCTCGTCGCCCTGGCCGGCGACGAGATCGCGGGCCTGGTGCGCTACGTCCGCGATCCGGAGGAACCGGAGCACGCCGAGGTCACGTTCACCATCAGGGACGACCACCAGAGCGAGGGGTTCGGCCGGCTGCTCCTGGAGCACATCGCGGCCGCCGCCCGCGCCCGGGGAATCCGGGTGCTGGAGGCCGATGTCCTCGCCGACAACACCCGGATGATCAACGTGTTCCTCGGCTCCGGCCACCGGGTCGAGACCGGGCCGCCCGGCCAGATCATCCACTTCGAGATCGCCCTCGACCCGCAGGCCCAGGCCGTGGCACGGGCCGAGCGCCGCGAGCACACGGCCGTACGGCGTTCGCTGAAGCCGTTGCTCGAACCGCGGTCGGTCGCCGTCGTCGGCGCCAACCGCAGCCCACTGACCATCGGTCACGAGATCGTGGCGAACCTGCTGCGGGGCGGCTTCGGCGGCAGCGTGTTCCCGGTCAACCCGCGGGCCGAGCAGGTCGCCGGGGTGCGGGCCTACCCGAGCGTCGGGGACCTTCCCGAGCCACCGGACCTGGCGCTGGTGGCCGTACGGGCCGAGGCCGTTCCCGAGGCCGTACGGGAGTGTGCGCAGGCCGGTGCCAAAGCCGTGGTCGTCGTCTCCACCGGCTTCGGGGAGAGCGGCGCGCGGGGGCGGGCCACCGAACTGGAGCTGGCGCGGTTCGCCCGCGCCTCCGGGATGCGGCTGGTGGGCCCCAACTGCATGGGGGTCGTCAACACGACGCCCGCCGCGCGGCTGGCCGCGACCTTCTCGCCCGCCCTGCCGACGCCCGGCCGGGTCGCCATGTCCAGCCAGTCCGGGCCGCTGGGGCTCGCGGTGCTCGACTTCGCCCGGCGGCTGCGGCTCGGCTTCTCCGGCTTCGTGTCGGTGGGCCACGCCGTGGACGTGTCCACCAACGACCTCCTCCAGTGGTGGGAGGAGGACCCCGCGACCTCGGTGATCCTGCTGCACGTGGAGACCTTCGGCAATCCGCGCCGGTTCGCCCGCGTCGCGCGCCGCATCGCTCCGCGCAAGCCGATCATCGCCGTCCACCCGGGTCACGCGGACTCGGCGGTCAGTTCGCTGTTCGCCCAGTCGGGGGTGATCCGTACCCGCAGCCTCCAGGAACTGTTCGACGTGGCCCTGCTGCTCGCCCACCAGCCTCCCCCGCCCGGCGACCGGGTCGCCGTGATCACCAACGCGGGCGGTCCCGCGGCACTGACCGTCGGGGCGTGCGAGGCGAACGGACTGCGCGTGCCCGCGCTCGGGGAGCACACCCGGCAGACGTTGCGTACGGCACTATCGCCCCGCGCTGAGGTCGCCAACCCGATCGACCTCACCCCCACGGCCACCGCCGCGCACTACCGGCAGGCCCTGGACGCGGTCCTGACCGACGACGGCATCGACGCGGCCGTCGTGCTGTTCATGCCCCCGCTCGCGGACAAGCCCGACGAGGTCGCGTCGGCGATCCTCGACGCGGCGGCCGCGGTGCCCTCGAAGCCGGTGGTGACGAGTTTCCTGGGTGGCGCGGGCGTCGCCGACCTCCTGCACCGGGGCGAACTCGTCGTACCGACCTACACGTTCCCCGAAGCGGCGGCCACCTCTCTCGGTCATGCGGCGGCCTACCAGGCCTGGCGGAGCACCCCCGCCGGCGTCGTACCTGATCTCGCGGGAGTCGACGCCGAGCGGGCCCGCGCGCTGATCGCGGGGCGCGCTCCCGGTTCCGTCCCCGCGGGGATCGCCACCGGCTTGCTCGACTCGTACGGAATCGCCGTCCGGGACACCGGACCGGGCCCCGGACCGGACGCGTTCCTCTCCGTCGGAGCCGACCCCGTCTTCGGCCCCGTGATCGCCTTCGGCCTCACCGGGGACTACGCCGACCTGATGGCGGACGTCGCCCACCGGGTCACGCCTCTCACCGACCGCGACGCCCGGGAGATGGTCCGCTCGCTGCGGGCGTCTCCCCTGCTGGAGCGCCGGGGCGTGGATCTCGCGGCGCTGGAGGAGACCGTCCTGCGGATCTCCGCGTTGGTCGACGACCTCCCGGAGATCGAGGCTCTGGAGCTTCGTCCCCTACGGCTGCGGCCGTCCGGGGAGGGAGTGGCCGTCACCCACGCGACGATCCGGCTCGCGGACAACACGACAGGAGGGGGCCCCTCATGAAGGTGGGCATCTACTTCGACCTGCGCAACCCGCCGCCGTGGCGGCAGAGTTGGTCCCGGGTCTACGGCTTCGCCCTGGAGATGTGCGAGGAGGCGGACCGGCTGGGCATCGACTCGGTCTGGTTCTCCGAACACCACGGCTTCGAGGACGGCTACCTCCCGCAGCCGCTCACCATGGCGGCCGCGGCCGCCGCCCGCACCCGCCGGGTGCGCCTGGGCACCGCCGTCATCCCGGCACCGCTGCACGCGGCCCCCGAGATCGCCGAACAGGCCGCGCTCGTCGACATCATCAGTGACGGCCGCCTGGACCTCGGGCTCGGCACCGGCTACCGGGTGCCCGAGTACCGCCTGTACGGAGCCGACCTCGCCAAGCGCTACGGCACGACCGATCAGCGCGTACGGGAGATCCGCAGCCTGTGGGCCGAGTCCCTGGTCACCCCCGGCCCGGTCCAGGACCCGCTGCCCATCTGGCTCGGCTACCAGGGCCCGCAGGGCGCCCGCCGGGCCGGCCGGCTCGGCACGGGTCTGCTGTCGCTCAACCCGGCTCTGCTGACCCCGTACCGGGAAGGGCTCACCGAGGGCGGCCACGACGTGTCGACCGCTCGGATGCAGGGCTCGTTCACCACGTTCGTCACCGAGGACCCCGACGGCGACTGGCCGGTGGTGCGCAGACATCTGGCGTACCAGTGGGACAGCTACCGCCGGTACATGGTGGAGGGGACCGACCAGCCCGCCCCGCGCCCCATCGATCCGGAGAAGTGGCGGGAGACGGGGCTGCGCGCGACGGGTGTCGGTCAGTTCCTCTACGGCACCCCGCAGAACGTCGCCGAGGCCATCAGGGCGTACGTGGCGGGGTTGCCGGTGGAAGGGGTGTTCCTGTGGGCCTCGCTGGCAGGGATGCCCGAGGAGATGGTCGCGCGGCAGGTTCAGCTCATCGCCGGGAAGCTGTGTCCGTTGCTGGCCGATGTCTGACGAGAGCCGTGTGTCCGAGAATGGGAGCAGCACCATGGCGAGCACGACCGGACACTGGGCGGGCGCGGACTTCCAGGAGCCGCCCCGCACCCCGGGCGGGGTGGCGCTGTGCGGCGCGTGCCGCGGCGCCAAGTCCTGCCGCCTCGGGGTGGAGCGCGAACGCCTCGACGAGGACGGCGTGGCATGGTTCGAACTCGCCTGCCCGCGCGACCAGGAGGGCGGCCCCGATGTCGCGCACGGCGGCTGGACGGCGGCCGTGCTGGACGACTGCCTCGGTCATCTTCCGCTGCTGCACCGGGTGTTGAGCGTGACGGCGGAACTGAGCGTGAGCTTCGTCAAACCGGTGCCGGTGCAGCGGCCGCTGGAGGTCCGGGCCTGGGTCGAGCGGCGCGAGGGCTCACGCTGGTACATCGCGGGCGAGATGGTGCTGCTGCCGGCCCGGGCCGTGCTGGCCCGGGCCTCCGGGATCTGGGTGACGCGCGACCAGGGCCACTTCGCCCGGCACGCCGCGTGGCTGGCCGAGCAGGAGGCCAGGGGCGAGGCTCAGTAGGACCGCAGGCCCATGCTGCGGGCGATGCCGTTGCGCTGGATCTGGCTCGTGCCCCCGGAGATGGTGGCCACGATCGACTCCCGGTAGCGGAAGCTCATCACGCTCTCCGTCGAGAAGCCGTGCCCCGCGCAGACCTGCATCCCGAGCCGGGCGGCCGCCACATAGGTCTCCGAGCCCTTCAGCTTCGCCATCGAGCCCTCGCGTGTGCACGGCTTGCCCTGCGCGAGCAGCCAGGCGGCTCGGTAGGCGAGCAGCCGGGCGGAGTCGATCTCGGTCTGCAGGTCGGCCATGGCGTGGGCGAGCGTCTGGAAGGTGCCGATCGGACGGCCGAAGGCGTGCCGGGTGCGCGCGTACTGGAGCATTTCGTCGAGGGTGGCCTGGGCGGCACCGAGATAGCCACCGCTGATGATCACCTTCTCCAGCTCGATGTTGGAGAGCATGACCTTCCAGCCGTCGTCGCGCGGACCGACGAGGTTGTCCTTCGGCACCAGTGCGTCGTTGAAGAAGACCTCGTTGGTGCCCAGGATGTGCCGGGCCAGCGTCGGCGTCCGGCGCACCTCGACGCCGTCCGTCGCCGGGTCGACGAGCAGCAGGCTGATGCCGCCGTGCTTGGGTTCGCGGGGCCCGGTGCGCACATAGGTCGCGATGGTCGTGTCGGGCAGCCCGCCGCCGGTGCACCACGCCTTCTGGCCGCGGACGAGGAAGTGGTCCCCGTGGTCCTCGGCGGTGGTGCGCAGCGCGGCGGCGTCGGACCCGCTGTCCGGCTCGCTGAGGCCCACGGCGAGCCGGTGGCGCCCGGTCATGACCTGTTCGCGGATGAAGTCGCGCTGCGCCTCGTCGCCCCACCGGAAGACCGTGATCCCGGGGATGAGCACTCCGATGTAGCACATGGCCACGTCGAAGCTGGCCCGCCCCAGTTCCTCGGCGATCAGGATGAGTTCGAGCGGCCCGCCGCCGTCACCGCCCTCGTCCTCACCGAACGGGAGGGAGAACCAGCCCAGCTCGGCCATGCCCCGGAAGAGCTCGGGCGGTACGACGCCCTCCTCGTCCCACTGCTTGGCCTTCTCGGCCGGGCACACGTCGGCGACGAACTGCCGTGCCGTCGCGCGCAACAGGTCCTGCTCGTCGGTCAGCCCGAAATCCACGGCCACTCCTCGCCAGCACTAGAATATTTATCTATCTAATTATTCTATGTTAGCGGATGAGGCCCGCACTGCTACTCCTCGATCACCAGCCCCTTGGCCCCGAGCAGCGGCGTGAGGTTGCACATCTCGATCACGCTCTTGCCCGCCCGGTACGCCGCGATGTAGCCGGCCTCGGCGTCGACCCGCTCCTGCGACGCGGTGACCACCTCTGCCGCGTCCTCGCGGCGGACGACGACCACGCCGTCGGCGTCGGCCCGCACCACGTCGCCGGGGCGGACGAGGACGCCGCCGACGGTGACCGGTTCGCACATCGGTCCGACGGTCTCCTTGACGGTGCCCTTGATGGAGACGCTGCGGGAGAAGACCGGGAAGCCCAGGGCGCGCAGGTCCGCGGTGTCCCGGACGCCCGTGTCGGTGACCAGGCCGCCGAGGCCCTTGGACTGGCAGGCGTTGGCGAGGACGTCTCCGAAGGAGCCCGCCTCCTCGTAGGCGCCGGCGGAGACGACGATGACGTCCCCGGGGTGGGCGTAGGCGATGGCGGTCTGCAGCATCAGGTTGTCGCGTGGCGCGCACTGGACCGTGAACGCGGGGCCGCACAGGGACATGCGGTGGTCGACGGGCTTGATGGTGGAGTCCAGGGCACCGAGTCGGCCCTGTGCCTCGTGGATGGTGGCCGATGAGAAGGCGCTGAGTCGCTCGACCACGGCGGCGTCCGGCCGCTCGAACTTCGTACTGACGCGAATCATGGTGGCCTTTCAGGCGGAGGGAGGAGCGAAGGACAGTTCGGCGCAGGCCGTCGCGATGCGCGCGCACGCCTCGGTGAGGACGTCCGTCGACGTGGCGAAGGAGATGCGGAAGTATCCGGGGGCGCCGTACGCGGCTCCGTGGATCACGGCCACCTGCTGGGTGTCGAGGAGGTGGCGGGCGAAGTCCTCGTCGCTCTCGATCCGGGTACCCGAGGGTGTGAACCGACCGAGAGCGTCATGACAGTTCACCAGGAGGTAGAAGCCGCCGTCCGGGATGGTGCAGCTCAGCCGAGGGACGTCGTTGAGGAGCTTGACGGTCGCGTCGCGGCGGGCCCGGTAGACGCGCACGGTTTCCCGGACGAAGTCCTGCGGTCCCGTGAGCGCGGCGGCAGCGGCGGCCTGGCTGACCGAGGAGGGGCAGGAGGAGATCTGCGACTGCAGGGTGTTGATCGCGGTGACCAGCTCCGCCGGGCCCACTCCGTAACCGATGCGCCACCCGGTCATCGCGTACGTCTTGGACACGCCGTTGGTCAGGAACACCCGGTCGGCCAGGCGGGGTTCGACGGCTGCGAGGGAGAGGGCGTCCCCGTCGCCGTACCAGATCTCGTCGTAGATCTCGTCGGTCAGGACACGCACGTGCGGGTGCTCCAGCAACACCTCGGCGAGCGCGCGCAGTTCGTCGGCGGTGTAGGCGGCGCCGGTCGGGTTGCCCGGGGTGTTGAGGACGATCCAGCGCGTGCGTTCGGTGAGCGCCGCGCTCAGCCGCCCCGGGGTCAGCTTGAAGCCGTCCGCCTCGGGACAGTCGACGACGACGGGGGTGCCGTCGTTGGCGAGGACCATGTCGGGATAGGACACCCAGTACGGAGCGGGGACCACGACCTCGTCCCCTTCGTCGAGGGTGGCCATCAGGGCGAGGAAGATGACCTGCTTGGCTCCGCCGCCGACCGCGATCTGCCGGTCGGTGCAGTCCAGCCCGTGGCGTCGGCGGAGCTTCTCGGTGATCGCGGCGCGCAGCCGCGGGGTGCCGTTGACGGGGGTGTACTTGGTCTCGCCCGCCTCGATGGCCTCGATCGCGGCGGCCTTGACGTGGTCGGGGGTGTCGAAGTCGGGCTCACCGACGGTCAGGTCGAGGATGGTGAGCCCCTGGCTCTTCAGTTCGCGCACGCGCTGGGCCGCCGCCGTGCTGGGCGAGGGGTTGATCCGGCGCACGCGTGCCGCGCTGGTGCGGGACGGGTTCATGGGTCAGCCCTCGCGGCGTTCGAAGTTCAGGCCGCCGGGGACCTGGAAGGTGGGCAGGATCTCGACATGGCCGATGTTGACGTGCCGGGGAGCGTCGACGGCGAACTCGATGGAGTCGGCGATGTCCTCGGGCTTGAGGGACTCGTAACCGTCGTAGAACTGCCGCTGGGCCTCCTCCATGTCGCCGAGGAGGCGGCCGAAGATCTCCGTCTCCACGCGGCCCGGGCAGATCTCGGTGACGCGGACGCGGCGACCGTAGCCGTCGACGCGCAACTGTCGGGAGAGGGTGTGCACCGCCGCCTTGGTGGCGTGGTAGATGGTGTTGCCACCGAAGTTGTAGACGCCGGCGATGGAGCTGATGTTGACGATGTGGCCGAGGTCGCGCTCGACCATGCCGGGCATCAGGAGCCGTACGAGGTGCAGGACGGCCTGGATGTTGACGGCGACCTGCTCGTCGACGGCGAACTCGTCGGCGGTGAGGATGTTGCCGGTGCGTGAGACGCCGGCGTTGTTGACGAGAACGTCGATCTCCAGGCCGTCCAGCGTGGCGGTGAGCGCGTCGGTGTCGGTGATGTCGACGGCGTGCGGGACGCAACCGGTGGTGCGGGCGAGGGCGTCGAGCCGTTCGGCGTTGCGTGCCACGGCGTGCACCTCCAGGCCGCGCTTGGCCAGTCGCTCGACCACTACGGCTCCGATGCCGGTCGACGCTCCGGTGACGAGGGCCGTCCTGTAGTCGGAGATGGGCATGCTGATGGACTCCTTGGTGTGGGGGGTGGGGGTGGGCGGGTAGGTCAGGCGTCGCGCAGGGGCAGGTGGGCGCGGTCCTGCACACGGGACACCGCGAGGAGCGTGCCGAGCGCGGTGATCACGGCGTAGAAGGCCGGCATGTTGACGTTGCCGGTGCGGTCGATGAGGTAGGTCATCAGCAGGGGGGCCGTGCCGCCGAAGAGGGCGGCGGAGACGTTGTAGCCCAGCCCGTAGGCGGAGTAGCGCACGCGGGTCGGGAAGAGTTCGACGAGCAGGATGTGGATGACGCCGGTGTGCCCGGCGAAGACGACGGCCATGACGCAGGCGCCGACGACGGCGAGGGCGACGTTGCCGGTGCCGATCAGGAGGTAACAGGGGACACCGACGACGGCCATGGCGATCGCGGCGCCGGCGATGACCTTCTTGCGGCCGATCCGGTCGGACAGCTTGCCCATGTAGGGGATGGCCACGCAGATGGCGACGAGGCTGGAGGCGGTGACGAGGAGGCCCTGGACCGTGCCGAAGTTGAGCTCAGTGCTCATGAAGGTGGGCATGTAGCCGAAGAGGACGTAGTAGCCGGAGCCGTTCATCAGGGGGATGAACAGGGCCAGCAGCATGGCGCGGCGGTGTTCGGCGGAGGTGAAGGCCTCCTTGAGCGGGTTCTTGGCCAGGCCGCCCTTTTCCTGAAGGCGCGTGAAGTTGGGGGTGTCGCTGATGCGCCTGCGGATGTAGATGCCGGTGATGCCGAGCGGCACGGCGAGCAGGAACGGGATGCGCCAGCCCCAGGACTCCATGCGCGCGCTGCCGAGGCCGCTGGTCATGCCGGCGGCGATCAGGGTGCCGGTGAGCAGGGAGAGGAACGACGCGATCTGCGCGTAGCTGGTGTAGAGGCCGCGCTTGCCCTCGGGGGCGTGTTCGGCGAGGAAGCTCATCGCACCGGACGCCTCACCGCCGACGGAGAAGCCCTGGGCGACGCGCAGCAGGATCAGCAGGGCGGGCGCCGCGACGCCGATGCTCGCGTGGGTCGGCAGGACACCGATGGCGGCGGTGGCGACGCTGATCAGCAGGATGACGAAGACCAGCATCCGCTGCCGGCCTATGCGGTCACCGAGGTGGCCACAGATGATGCCGCCGAGAGGGCGGAAGAAGAAGGAGACGGCGTAGCCGAGGAAGACCAGTTGGACGGCGTTCTCGGAGCCGGGGAAGAAGACGGCGGCGAGCGTTCCGGCCATGAAGCCGAAGATGCCGTTGTCGTAGAGCTCGGCGAAGATGCCGACGCACCCTGCGAGGGTGACCTTTCGGGCTGTTCTCGGGTCGACGGTGTGGGGTGCGGACTGAGCGGCCATGGTGCTCATGGCGTCTCCTGTCTGAGCAGGCGGGGATGAAGGGGTTCGGCTCCGGGCGGGCGAAGGGGGCGGCTGGGGACGGAGAGGTCAGCTGCCGACGGGGGCGGGGACGGGGACGCGCAGGGCGTCGAAGGCGGTGCGCACCCGGGTTCGCAGTGCGTCGACCGCGCCTCGTTGCGCGCGGTGGGCGGTGACCGCCTGGTCGAGGGTGCGGTGGCGGAAGCGGATGGTCTGGCCGGGGCGGACCTGTCCCAGGGCGGACAGGCCGGTGGCGGTGACGACGGCGAGGACGGGGTAGCCGGCCGTGACACCGCGGCCGCGGTGCAGCACGAGGAGTTCGTCCCCCGCTGGCACCTCCACCGCGCCGATGGGAACGCCTCGGGACAGCACCTCTCCCTGGGTGACACGGCGGGGTACCGCCCCGCGCAGGCGCAGTCCGATGTGGTTGCTCTGCGGGCTGACGGTGAACGGGGCGTCGTACAGACGGGTCCCCGTGTCGCCGAACTCGGCCCGGTCGGGGCCGTCGGTGACGTCGATGGTCCAGCTGGTGGGGAAAGGGGGGACGGGGGCGTTCAGACGGAACAGCGGGATCCGGGAGAAGGGGTGGTCGAGGGGCGGGCAGGCGGTGCGCAGGGTGAGTTCGTCGCCGTCGCGCAGGGCGGGGCCGAACCCCAGGATGGTGTCGGGGGCGCAGCTGCCCTGGAGGTAGTCGGCCTCGAACGAGCCGAGTACGGCCAGGTAGACGCGCAGCCCCCGCCGGATGCCGGTGACCCGTACAGTCTCGCCGGCGCGCACCGGTACCGGTTCCCACTGCGGGCGGACCGCTCCGTCGACGGTCAGGTCGGCGGGTGCCCCGGTCACGGCGACGAGGATGTCGGTGGAGGGTCTGCAGGCGAAGTCGAGGGCCGTGATCTCCAGCAGCGGGGCGCGTTCGTCGTTTCCGCACAGGACGTTCGCGACGCGCGCCGAGTGCTGGTCGGCGGCTCCGTTGGCGGGCAGGCCGTAGCGGGAGCGGCCCACTCGGCCGAGATCCTGCACGGTGGCGATGCCCGCGGTGCGGACGGTCAGGGTGTCAGCCACGGCAGGCCGCCAGGGGCAGGTCGGCGTAGTCGTCCCACTGGTGCGGTGCGATGGGGACGAACCGGAAGGTGTCGCCGGGCCGGTAGGCGGTGATCGGGTCGCTGTGCGGGTCGAGGACGCGCACGGGGGTGCGCCCGAGGAGCGGCCAGCCGCCGGGCGAGGGCATCGGGCAGATGACCGCCTGCCGGCCCGCGACGGCGACCGAGCCGGGATCGACGCGGGTCCGGGGCGAGGCCAGCCGCGGCACCGGCCCCGGGAAGGCCGGCCCGTCCATCATGGGCGCGCCCGCGGGCGCGCCGAGGCAGCGCACGGTGAGGTCGGATCCGGAGTGGAGGGCGACGACCTCGCCCTCGGTCAGGCCGAGTTGGGCGGCGACCTCGGGCAGGTCGGGGCCGTGGTGGCCGCCGTAGACGACGGGGACGCGGAAGCGTCGGGGAGGTGTCGCCGGTGCGGGGTCGGGCCCGATGCGTGCGGCCTCGTGGTGCAGGACGCGTTTGAGGGTGGCGTGGTCGGTGCCGGTGCAGTCGAACTCGACGAGCAGGGCGTCGTAGGTGGGCACCACCCCGTGGACACCGGTGAGCCGGACGGCGTCCAGGGCGTCGGCGAGGGAGTGGACGAACCGCCAGCCGTCCTCGGCGTCCATGCCGACAACCTTGGCGACCAGGGCGGAGTCGCCGCAGTCCGTGATCGTGACGTTGTCGTTCATGTCAGACGCCCTTACAGCTCAGTACGGCGTCGAGTGACGTGATCTTGACGTCGGCGGCGAGGAGTTGTTCCCGGATGCGGCCCGCGAGCGCGATCGCTCCGGGGGTGTCTCCGTGCAGCAGGACGGTGTCGCAGGTGACCGGGACGTCCGTGCCGTCGGCGCTGCGGATGACGCCCTCGGTGACCATCCGCAGGGTGCGCCGGGCGATCTCGTCCGGGTCGTGGATCACCGCTCCGGGTTCGGAGCGCGGGACGAGGGTCCCGTCGTCGCGGTACGCGCGGTCGGCGATGCCGACGATGCCCACGCGCAGGCCGCGGGCGCGGGCGGCGTCGGCGAGTTCGCCGTCCTGGGCGAGGACGATCAGCGACGCGTCCAGGGAGGCGACCGCGTCCACGACGGCGCGGGCGTAGTCGGCGCGTACGGCGACCAGGTTGCCCAGACGTCCGTGCGGGGCGACGTGACGCACCCGGGTGCCGTGCGCGGTGGCGAACGCCTGGAGGGCTCCGATCTGGTAGAGCACGTCGGTACGGACCTCCTCCGGCGTGAGGTCCATGGCGCGGCGGCCGAAGCCGACCAGGTCGGGGAAGCTCGGGTGAGCGCCGACGGCGACCTGCTTCTCCACACACTGCCGGACCGTGGCGTCCATGATGCGCGGATCACCGGCGTGGAACCCACAGGCGACGTTCGCCGATGTCAGCAACTCCAGGAGGGACGCGTCGTCGCCCATCGAGTAGGCGCCGAATCCCTCGCCGAGATCGGCGACGAGATCAACCATGTGGGTCATGACGTCCTCCGGGAGAAAAAGCGCAGTGCGGAATTCTCTGGGACCCGAATTCACCTCGACTTCGCCGGGGGCTTGGGCCTGGATGTTCCGCTCAACTTAATCGCCCGCTCGCATGACCGCCAATATGCGTTTGGTTTGGCGTTATCGCGAACCGCTATGACCCACCTCACATGCGGAGGGTGCCGGGACTGTGCTGCGCAGCGGCCGCTCCCTACGATGAGGCTCTGCTCAAGGTGGAAGGCCCCGCATGGACACCAGGCGTCTGTACTCGTTCATCAAGATCATCGACGCGGGGAGCATCACGCGCGCGGCCGACATCCTGCACATCGCGCAGCCGGCGCTCAGCCAGCAACTGTCCGCTCTGGAAGCGCAGTTCGGGCAACAGTTGCTGATCCGCAGCAAACGCGGGGTCGCTCCGACCGAGGCGGGCCGGGCGCTGTACCGGCACGCCCAGCTGATCCTCAGACAGGTGGACCTCGCCCACGCCGCCGTCGCCGTCTCGGGCCGGTCGCCGGCCGGCAGTGTGTCGGTCGGGCTCGCGCCGTACAGCCTGGGCGCGGCGCTCGCGCTGCCGCTGCTCAAGAGGGTGCGCGAGCGCTGTCCGGCCATCCTGCTGCACATCAACGAGAACTTCGGCGGCGTGATCAGCGAGGCGATCATGACCGGCCGGATGGACATGGCGTTCATCTACGGGGCCGGCCCGATGCGGGGCGTGCAGTTCGAGCCGCTGCGCACGGAGGACCTGTTCCTGATCGGCGCACCCGGTGGGGCGGCCCCGCCCGGCGAGGGCGAGGTGAGCCTGGAGGAGCTCGAGGACGTGCCGCTGCTGCTCCCCAGCCGCATCCACACCATCCGGCAGGTGGTCGACGCCGCGTTCCAGCAGGCCTCGCTCCGGCCGAACGTGGTGGGCGAGGTCGAGTCCGCGCTGACGCTCGTCAACGCCGTCGACGCCGATCTCGGCGCCACCGTCCTGCCCTGGTCGGCCGCCCGCGCCATCCTCGACGTCCGCTCCCTGCCCGTGCGCCGCGTCGTGGATCCCGTGATCCAGGTCAAACTGTCTTTGGTGACGTCGGACAACCAACCCCTTTCGGAACCGGCCCTGGCCGTGCACGATCTGTTCCTCGAACTCATCACGGAATTCGACGCGTCATCCGACCAGGACGAACAACGGAAATAGCGCCGCATTGCTTTCGGCGTTCTTCCGCCAATTCCGACGGAATCCCGGGAACCAGGACGGGAGCGGAGGCGTTTACCTGTGGGAGTGGGGCGGGCCCACCCGTCCCGCCGGTGGAAGGAACGAGGACGACACGATGAGCGACAAGGCCCGGAAGCTGTTCGAGGCACTCGACCTCGACCAGAACGGGACCCTGAGCCGCGAAGAGGTGATCATCGCCTTGCGGACGAAGGGCCCGTATCTGGCCGCCTCGGGGGATCTGCCGTTCTGGGGTCTGGGAGACGCCGATGCCTCCTCCGCCCTGTTCGACGCCGCCGACCAGAACGGGGACGCCGTACTGACCCTGGAGGAGTTCGCTGCAGTGGTGGACCGCCGTTTCGGCTGGCACTGACACCGGACCGGCCGCCGCGGCGGTCCCCGACGGATCTCGCCTGGTCGGCCTCGCCCGGTGGTGCGACGCTGGAGTGGACAGGTGTCGTCCGAGGAGGGTCACCCGGGAGGACCGATGGGACGGGACGTCCCGGCGCTGGTCTTCACCCGTGAGGACCGCCGCCGGTACCGGATCAAGATGCAGGAGTGCCTCGACGCCTTCGCGCAGATGCTGCGCGAGGCACGGTTCGAGTCCGGGCGGCCGCAGGTCGGGCTGGAGATCGAACTGAACCTGGTCGACGACGAGGCCGAGCCGACGATGCGCAACATCGACGTGCTCGAGGCGATCGCGGACCCCGCCTGGTCCACCGAGCTGGGCCGGTTCAACCTGGAGATCAACGTTCCGCCCCGCCGCCTCACGGAGGGCGGCCCCGACGCGTGGGAGTCCGAGATCCGCGCCGCGCTGAATCACGCCGACCAGCGCGCCAGATCGGTCGGCGCGCGGCTGATCATGATCGGCGTCCTGCCCTCGCTGCGGCAGGAGGACATCGGTGAGGCGGCACTGTCGGAGAACCCGCGCTACCGGCTGCTCAACGACCAGGTCTTCGCGGCTCGCGGCGAGGACCTGCGCATCGAGGTGGACGGCGTGGACCGGCTGCGGACCTACGCGGACACGATCACGCCGGAAGCCGCCTGCACCAGCACCCAGTTCCACCTCCAGGTCTCCCCGGAGGAGTTCCCCGCCTACTGGAACGCGGCCCAGGCGATCGCCGGCGTCCAGGTCGCTCTGGCGGCCAACTCGCCCTTCCTGTTCGGCAAGGAACTGTGGCACGAGACCCGTATCCCGCTGTTCGAGCAGGCGACCGACACCCGCCCGCAGGAAATCAAGGAGCAGGGCGTACGCCCCCGGGTGTGGTTCGGGGAGCGGTGGATCACCAGCGTCTTCGACCTTTTCGAGGAGAACCTGCGCTACTTCCCGGCCCTGCTGCCCGTCTGCGACGAGCAGGACCCCGTGGAGACACTGGACCGGGGCGACATCCCCGAACTGGCCGAACTGACCCTGCACAACGGCACCATCTACCGCTGGAACCGCCCGGTCTACGCCGTCGCCCACGACACACCGCATGTGCGCGTGGAGAACCGTGTACTGCCCGCCGGCCCGACCGTCGCCGACACGCTCGCCAACGGGGCCTTCTACTACGGCCTCACCCGCGCCCTGGTGGAGGAGGACCGACCGGTGTGGTCCCGGATGTCCTTCTCGGCCGCCGAGGAGAACCTGCACACGGCGGCGCGGCACGGCATCGAGGCACCCCTGTACTGGCCCGGGATGGGCGAGGTCCCCGTCCCCGAACTCGTCCTTCGGCGTCTGCTGCCGCTGGCGCACCGGGGGCTGGAGCAGTCCGGCATGGACGCGGCCTGGCGGGAGCCGCTGCTCGGCATCATCGAGCAGCGGTGCGTCACCGGCCGCAACGGAGCGGTCTGGCAGAAGGAGATGTTCCACCACCTGACTGCCTCCACCCACGCCGGCCGCCACGAGGCCCTGCGTCGCACGACGCAGCAGTACATCGACTACATGCACCTCAACGCTCCGGTCCACACCTGGCCGGTGGACTGACGGGCATCCTCGGCAGCGGCCGCTCGGCCCGCGGGCGCGGCCGCTGCGGCCGCTGCGGCCGGTCCGGCCGGTGCTGCCTCCGCCAACTCCCCCACGCACTCAGCGCGTACACAGGACGGTGACAGGAACCACATGGCCTACGCGCTCGACCAGGGAGGACCCCAGATAAGGTGAGGCTGACCTCGATGTTGTTACGAGGGAGCCCCCACCATGCTTCTCCGGCGTCGCGGCCAGACCGCCGTCGCTCTCGCTGTCGCCGCCGCGCTGTCCCTCGCGGCCTGCGGTGGCTCGTCCGACAGCGGGAAGGACAAGGGATCCGGGGCCGGCGGCAAGAAGGCGGTGGCCCAGGGCGGTGAGGACTTCGCGTCCGCCGCGCAGAAGACCGCCGCCATGGGGACCGAGGCCAAGCCGGGCCAGTGGCCGCGCACCGTCCGCCACGCCATGGGCGAGACCGAGATCAAGGCCCGGCCCAAGCGCGTGGTGGTCCTGGACGTCGGCGAGCTCGACAACGTGGTGTCGCTCGGCGTCAAGCCGGTCGGACTCGCCCCCACCGAGGGCTCCCCCGAACTGCCGTCCTACCTGAAGAAGGACGCGGGCACGCCGAAGAACGTCGGCACCATCAACAACCTCAACCTCGAGGCGATCGCCGCCCTGCACCCGGACCTGATCCTCGGCAGCCAGCTGCGCGCCGCGGACAAGTACGACGAGCTGTCCAAGATCGCGCCCACCGTCTTCTCGATCCGCCCCGGCTTCACCTGGAAGGAGAACTACCTTCTCAACGCCGCGGCCCTCGACAGGACCGCCGAGGCCAAGGCGAAGCTCGCCGACTACGACGCCGAGGTCAAGGAACTGGGCACCAGGCTCGGCTCCGCCAAGCCGACCGTCTCGATGGTGCGTTACCTCCCCGACGGCGTGATCCGCCTGTACGCGAACGCGTCGTTCATCGGCACCATCCTCAAGGACGCGGGAATTCCCCGGCCCAAGAACCAGGACGTCGAGGACCTGGCCACCGAGGTCAGCGCCGAGAACATCGACCAGGCCGACGCCGACTACGTCTTCACCGGCGTCTACGGCGACCCGAAGGCCACCGACAAGTCCCGCGCTCAGAGCAACCCGCTGTGGAAGAACCTGAAGGCGGTCAAGTCCGGGCACGCCCACGACGTCCCCGACGAGACCTGGTACCTCGGACTCGGCGTCACCGCGGCCGACGAGGTCGTCGCGGACCTCGAGAAGTACCTGACCAAGTAACAGACCGACGGGTCGTCAGCTCGCACGAATTCAGCTCGCACAGAATTCAGCTCGCACGAAGAGGAACCGAATGTCCCGTACCACCCGGCGCCGCATCGGCTGGCTGGTCGCGGGCCTGGTCATGCTGCTCCTCGCCGTGCTCCTCAGTCTCGCGGTCGGCAGCCGCCAGATCGCCCCGGCGGAGGTCGTCGACGCCCTGCTGCACGCCGGCACCGGCGACAACGCGCAGGTGGTACGGGTCCTTCGGGTGCCCCGCACCGCCATCGGCCTGCTGGTCGGGGCCGCCCTCGCGGTCGCCGGGGTGGTGATGCAGGGCGTGACCCGCAATCCGATCGCCGACCCCGGGGTCCTCGGCGTGAGCCAGGGCGCCTCGCTGGGCGTGGTCTGCGCGATCGCGTTCCTCGGTGTGCACACCCTCAGCGGATACGTCTGGTTCGCCTTCGTCGGCGCGGGACTCGCGGCGGTGGCCGCCTACGCCGTCGCCGGCAGCGGGCGCGGCGGCGCGTCTCCGGTCAAACTGGCCCTGGCCGGGGCCGCGATGAACGCGTTCCTCGCCTCGCTGGTCTCCGGCATCGTCACGACCGACGCCGAGGCGCTGGACGAGTTCCGCTTCTGGGACGTCGGTTCGATCAGCGGCCGTGACGGGCAGGTCGTGGCCCAGACATGGCCGTTCCTGGTCGCGGGGCTGCTGCTGGTCGCCGCGATGGCGCGTGGTCTGGACGCGCTCGCGCTGGGCGACGACGTGGCGAGGAGCCAGGGCCACCACGTCGTCCGCCTGCGCATCCTGGGCGCGCTGGCCGCGACGGTCCTGACCGGTGCCGCGGTCGCCGCCGCCGGCCCCATCGCCTTCACCGGGCTCGCCGTCCCGCACATCGCGCGGGCGCTGGTCGGCGCCGAACATCGGTGGGTGCTGCCCCTGTCCGCCCTGCTGGGCCCCACCGTGGTCCTGGTCTCGGACGTGATCGGTCGCGTCGTCTTCCCGCCCTCGGAGGTGCCGGTGGCCGTGATGACCGCCTTGCTCGGCGTGCCGTTCCTCATCGCGCTGGTACGCAGAAGGGCGACGGTGGCGGCGTGACACGGCTCAGCCCGAGCGAGGCGGCTCCGACGGCAATCGGCCCGTTCGGTTACTCCGTCGTCCGCGTCCGGGGCGGCAGCTTCCTGCTGCACCGCCGGGCGGCCGTCGTCGCGGCCCTGCTCGCCGCCGTCCTAGCGGTGACGGTCGTCGCCTCCTTGTGCATCGGTGAGTCGTTCGTCTCCCCCGGCTCGGTCGTACGGGTCCTGCTCGGCCGGCCGAGCCCCGACGAGCTGGTCGTGGGCACGCTCCGCCTGCCGCGCCTGGTGACCGGGCTCCTGGTCGGCGCCGCCTTCGGTGTCTCCGGTGCACTGGTCCAGACCGTCGCCCGCAACTCCCTGGCCAGCCCGGACGTCATCGGCGTCACCCATGGGGCGGGCGCGGCGACGGTGGCCGCGATGACGTTCGGTGTCACGTCGTACGCCGTGCTGCCGTACGTCTCCGTCGTCGGCGGGCTGGCCGCCGCCGCGCTCGTGTACCTCTTCGCCTGGCGGCACGGCCTGCAGGCCACGCGGTTCGTCCTCATCGGCATCGGTGTGTCGATCGCGCTGGGCTCGATCACCCGGCTGTTCCTCACCAAGGGCGACTATCTGGTGGCCCAGCAGGCCAAGGTGTGGCTCACCGGTTCGCTCAACGGGCGGGGCTACGACCACTGCGCTCCCCTCGCGCTGACCCTGCTCGTCCTGCTGCCCGCGCTGCTGTGGGCGGCCCACGCCCAGCGTGTCGTCGCCCTGGACGACGACACGGCGACCGCTCTGGGCGTACGGCTCGGGGCGGTCCGGCTCGGCCTCATCACGATCGGCGTGGTGCTGGCGTCCGTGGCGACCGGCGCGGCCGGGCCGGTCGACTTCGTCGCCCTGCTGGCCCCGCAGATCGCCCGCCGCCTCACGCGCACGGCCCAGATCCCGCTCGTCTGCTCCGCCCTGACGGGCGCCTTGATCGTGGTCCTGGCGGATCTGCTGGCGCGGCGTCTGTTCTCCCCCGTCGAACTGCCGGTGGGAGTGCTCACGGCCGCGATCGGGGCACCGTATCTGATGTGGCTGATCGCCCGGACCCGCTCCCGAACCGCGGCGTGACCGCGCTCCCGTCAGGATGAGCGTCAGCGACCTTCCTCGAACTTCTCGAAGAAGAACTCGTGTTTGAGGAAAGACGTGTCGTACTCATGGCCGGGGTACGGCGGGTGCAGCTGGGAGGCCTGGAACAGGCGCCAGCCGTCCTGCAGTGCTGCCAAGCCCGTCGCGTAGGGCGGCTCGTCGCTGTCACCGGTGGTCGGGTGGCTGCGTCCGGTGCCGTCGTAGCGGGACCAGCCCACCACGTCGGCGTCGAGGGCCGACGAGGCGAGGTAGAGGACCAGGACCTGCTGCTTCATACGTGGCTCCTCAGGGCCGGCCGGTTGCTGACACGCGTGACCCAGTACTCGATGTCGAACGAGTCGTCACCGGTCAGCGCACGCCACAGCAGGACCCGGTTGTGGATCTCCAGCCGTGCGGTGGCGTGCTCGTACCAGGGGAAGTACGTGTTGAGCTCCGCCGTCACGGCGGGGTCGTCCAGGTCGGAGGTGTCCCAGAGGCGGACCTGCGGCACCGTCGGGTTGAAGCGGATCTTGTACATGTAGCGCCGTCGTCCCGTGTCGTTGCGGCGACCGCCGTGCCAGATCCCGTGATGCACCAGCACGACCGTGCCGGCCGGGCAGACCAGCCGGGTCTGCCCGCGCAGGTTCTGGACGCGCCCGATGTCCGTCTCGTTGATCCGGCGCAGATGACTCCCCGGCACGCTGAGCGTCCCACCCATGTCGGGGGTCACCTCGTGGGGGTAGTACATGAGTTGGACGTCGAACGCGTCCGGCCGTACGTCGATGATGGCGTCCCCGTGGAGCAGCTGTGCCCTGCCCTCGTGCGGCTCGCGCACGTGCACCGCGTGGTGGTCGACGGTCGGCTCCGGTCCGACCAGGCTCTCCAGCGCGCCGGCCACGGCAGGCAGGGAGAGCAGGTCATGGACGAAGGTGCCCGGCGGGAACGCCTGGGCCGGCGGTGTCCCGTACGGCACCGCGGGCATCCCGCTCGCAAGGGCCTCGATCGCTCTCTGGTTCGTCTCCTGCGGCACGATCCCGTCCAGACACAGATATCCCTGCGCCACGAAGCGCGCCACCTGCACGGAGCTCAGCAGCTGTTTGGTGGTTGGCATGCGACCAACGTAGGACGCCTGATCCTTGGCGTCGTGGGGCGTAATCGCCGACTACTGGTAAATTTCCGATGCCATGGAGAGCGTTTCCCCTCAGCTCGACGGACCGCCGGACGTGGTGAGCGCCGGTGTGGGTGTCCACGGCCTCTCCACCGCGCACGAGGTGTTCCGGCTGCCCGACCTCTGGCAGCTGCATCTGTACAACTACGTGGGCGCGCTGTCCGTCGGCGGGACCGTCCACGCGATCCGCCCCGGTCACGTGAGCCTGGTGCCACCGGACACCGAGGTCCACTTCCACTACCGCGGCAGATCGGAGCACCTGTACGCGCATCTGCGCCTGTCGCACGCCGGAACCCCACACGCCGTGCCCCTCATGCAGGACGCCGGGTCCGAGGGAGCGCTTCTCGCCGACCTGCTCAGACAGGCCGTCACCGCCATGCCGGTCCACCCGGCCCGGGCCGCCGCCGAGGTCTGGGCGGTGCTCTGGCGCCTCACCCACCTGACGGGTTCGGAACGGGCCGGCAGCCGCCATCCCCAGGTGGCCGCCGCCCAGGCGTACATCGAGGAGCGCCTCGCCGGCCCACTGTCCGTACCCGACGTCGCCCGCGCGGCCGGGTCGTCACACACGCACCTGACCCGCATGTTCCGTACCGAAACCGGTCTCACGGTCATCGCCTACATCCGCCGCCGACGCCTGGAACGCGCCCGCCACCTGCTCCTCGCCTCGACCCTCCCCGTCCCCGCCGTCGCCGCCGCCGTCGGCATCCCCGACCTCCAGGCCTTCAACAAGGCCTGCCGTCGGGAACTGGGCGCGAGCCCCCGCGCGGTGCGCGCGACCGGGACGCGCGGCCTCTGACGTCACTTGTGCCCGGCGTCGTCGGGCGCGGAGACCGGGTTGCCGAGGCGACGGGCCAGGAACGGTTCCTGGGAAAGGACCGCGCCGACGCTGATGCTAATCGCGACGGCCACACACACCACGATCAGCCAGGAGAGCAGGACGAAGACCGAACCCGCGGAGCCGTACTCGGACAGGGCGCGGTTGATGGCCCGTGGCATGTAGAAGTGCGCGCTCACCGAGAGGCCGGTGACCGCGATCGCCGTGAGGACGGCACCCGGAAGGAGGGGAGCCCAGCGGACGATCCCGTTCAGCAGGAGGTGCTGCGTCCACCACCACAGAGCCGTCTGTGTCACCACGGTGACCGGCACACCCAGCCACAGACCCAGGCCGAACCCGTCGCGCAGTGGCCCCTGCACGACCAGCACCCCGAGCCAGACGACGATCCACGCCAGCCACCGCCACGGAGCGAGGCTCGTCCCGGCCCGGGGTGTCTTCCAGGCCCGTCTGCACAGCCGCTGCATCGCACGGCTCACGGCGGTGGCCGACAGCAGCACCATCAGTCCGCCGACCAGGCCGGTGGCCTGCTGCAGATCGTCGGTCGACGGCTGGAACGCCTGCTCCAACTGGGACTTCGCGCCCCCGGACAGACCGAAGACGGCACTCACCGACGCGACGAGCTGCTTCTGCACCCCCGTCGGGGCGTACGCACCGACGACGAAGACCAACGGCACCGCGGTCAGGAAGCACTGGGCCGCGAGGCGGGTGGCGGAATCGAGGATGTTCACCGACACCATGCGGTCCACGAGCCGCGTGATCACCGGAAACCGGGCTTCGACCCGGGCGTGGAACGCCTTCGCCCAGGCAGTCAGCTCACGCGTCCGGCCGCGCCACCAGGACGCGCGCAGCACCGAGGGGATCCGGCGACGCACGCCGCCCTCGCGCCTCGCGTCCTCGGGCTCCATCGAGCTGCTCCTTCCCACGTCCAGGGTGCGCGCAGGCGGGCGCCGTGGCACCCGGGGGTTCCGCCTGCCACGCGGGCGCCTGCGAAGAGGTGCGGCGGATCACGGCCGTGCATAGGCTCGACTCGTTCCGTGCACGATGGGATCACACACATGGTCCTCGACCTGCTGCTCATCGCCCTGGCCATCGTTCTCGACCCTCTTCCCCTCATGGCTTTCGTCCTGGTGGTGGCATCGGCCAGGGGCGTGTGGAAAGGGCTCGCCTTCATCCTGGGATGGCTGGCGTGCTTCGTCGCGGTGATCGCCCTGGTCCTGACCGTGACGGGGGGCCGGCCGCCGGCGCCCAGATCGTCGCCGTCCACGGTGGCTCTCGTGGTCAAGCTCGTCATCGGTGTGTCGCTGGTGCTCTACGGTGCGCACCGACGCCGACGGCTCGTCCGGGACCGCAGGCACGCGGCTCAAGAGCCGTCCGCGTCGGGCGGCGCCTCGTCGCGGTCGGGGTCGTCCTCGTCGCTCGGCGCCCGGATGGATCGCGGCTCCGTGGGCGCGGCGGCGGTACTCGCCGTACTGCTTCAGCCGTGGGGACTGGTGGCCGCGGGCGCGGTGACCGTCGTGGAGGCGAACACCTCCCACTTCGCGACGTGGTTGGTGCTGTTCTCCTTCTGCCTGCTCGCCACGGCGAGTCTGCTCGCCGCGGAACTGTACGTGGTGTGCGCCCCCGAGGCGGCCCAGCGTCGGCTGCTCGGACTGCGCACCTGGATGGAGGACCACCAGGAGCAGGCGATCGTGGTGGGCAGCCTCGTGATCGGCCTGTGGCTGACCGGCAAGAGCATCTACCAACTGACCACTCAGTGAACGATGGTGAAGCTGCGCCACAGTCCCTCGGAAGGGACCGCGACGTCCGACGTCTGCGTGCTCAGATAGACGCTCTCCCCGCCCGGCGGCTCGGTGCAGTCGGCCGTCGGGTAGAGCACGATGTCGTTCTGCGTGTAATTGTCGACATGGGTCACCCCCTCGATGAACCGGTGACACCCGTCGACCCCCGGGTTCGAGATCTTCTCGACGCGCTCGCTCTCGTGGCGCGCCTCGATCGTGCCCAGGGCCTGCCTCTCGTCACAGGCCGTCAGTGCGACACCGAGCAAGACGATGCCGCTGAGGGCCCTCAACGACCGTGAAACGGACATCGAGCCTCCTGTGCCACAGCCGGGCGCCGGCCGGTACGTCGTCCGAGCACCAATATCCGTCAGAATCGACGAGCGCGCCCGGTGGGGCGGGGTGAGGCATGACGGGCCACAGTGGACGGGGAGCGGTAGTCCCCCTCACCTGTCCCCCTCACCTCAGGGAGGCTCGTTGGCCGGCACGGTCGGCGGTTCGCGGGTGGTGATCGTGATGGGCCCGTCCGCGTCCGGGAAGTCCACCGTCGGAACGCGACTCGCGCGGCGGCTCGGCGTGCCGTTCCTGGAGGGTGACGACCTCCATCCCGCGTCCAACCGCGCCAAGATGGCGTCCGGGCATCCCCTCGACGACGAGGATCGGCGCCCTTGGCTCGCGGCTCTGACGGAGTGGATTCGTGCCACCGCGGCGACGGGACACGGGGGTGTCGTCGCGTGTTCCGCGCTCAAGCGCGCGTACCGGGATCAGTTCCGGCGTACCGGAGCGAACGTGTGGTTCGTCTGTCTGATGCTCGATCGTGAGGTGGCCGCGGAGCGGATCGCACGCAGGAGCGGTCACTTCATGTCGCCGAAGCTGCTCGACTCCCAGTACGCGACCCTGGAACCGCTGGAGGCCGACGAGCCGGGCGTCACGATCGACGCGTCCGGCAGTGCGGCACAGGTCGTGGCGGCGGCGCTGCGGGCGGCGGCCCAGCCGGGCCCTTGAGCGGCCCGGGTGGGGGCGATCATGGTCACTCTGGGTTTCGCCCCGTGGCACGGAGTGCGGGTCTACAAGTCCGAGGCGGGCGACTCGTCGCGCCGAACACGAACCGACGAATTAGGATTGATTGGTGCATTCAGGTGAATAGACGCTGGTAAGGGGAGCGTCCATGGATGACTACCCGCTCATCGAGAACCACGGCCTCCTCGGCGATCTGCAGACCGCGGCACTGGTGACCTCCGACGGAACCGTCGACTGGCTCTGTTTCCCTCGCTTCGACTCACCCAGCGTGTTCGGCGCCCTGCTGGACAAGGACAGGGGCGGCCACTGCACGGTCCGGCCGAGGGGCGCGACCTATGCGACCAAGCAGTTGTACCTTCCGGACACGGCGATCCTGGTCACCCGTTTCATGACCGAGGCGGGCGCCGGGGAGGTACTCGACTTCATGCCCGTGACGGGCAGGACGGTCACGACCAGACATCAACTGGTCCGTATGGTCCGCTGTGTGCGCGGCAGCATGACGTTCGAGGTCGCGATAGCCCCGCGGTTCGACTACGGACGCCGGTCCCACCGGTTGCACCTCGCCGAACAGGGCGTGGTGTTCGAAGCGGACGACGGCACGACACTCACCGTGCACCCCGTACGCGAGCCGGAGGACGAACGGCTGCTGAACATGCTCACGGACCGGCACAACGACCTGTACCTCACGCTGACCCTCCAGGCGGGCCAGCAACGCGGGCTGGTCCTCGAATCGGACGCCGACGGGCCGCCCAGGCAGATCCGTCTCGCCGAATACCAGAAACTGTTCGATCACAACGTTGCGTTCTGGCGCTCCTGGCTGAAGCAGTCGCAGTATTCGGGACGCTGGCGGGAGACGGTGGAACGCTCGGCGATCACGCTGAAGCTCATGACCTACGCGCCCAGCGGCGCCCTGGTGGCCGCTCCGACGGCGGCACTTCCGGAGCAACTGGGCGGCGAACGCAACTGGGACTACCGGTTCACCTGGATCCGCGACGCGTCCTTCTCCGTGTACGCCCTGCTGGGACTGGGCTTCACGGAGGAGGCCCGGGCGTTCATCGAGTGGTTGAGCGACCGGGTCAAGGAGCGGGCCGGCAGCGAGGGCGACACCGGCCCGCTCAACATCATGTACAAGGTCGACGGCTCCTCCGACCTGGACGAGCAGATCCTCGACCACTGGGAGGGCTATGCGCGTTCCGCGCCGGTGCGGATCGGCAACGGCGCCGCCACACAGCTCCAGTTGGACATCTACGGCGAGGCGCTGGACAGCATCTACTTCGCGCACCGGCACGGAATCCAGGTGGGGCACCGGGGATGGTCCTCGCTCCTGACGAACCTCGACTGGCTGGTCGACCACTGGGACCAGGCGGGCGAGGGCCTGTGGGAGACCCGCGGCGGCCGCAAGCACTTCACCTACGGCCGGGTGATGTCGTGGGTCGCGTTCGACCGTGCCCTGCGGCTCTCCGAGGCGAACGGACGACCGGCCGCGGCCGCACGCTGGCACGCCGCACGGGACGACGTCTACGACCAGGTCATGACCAAGGGCTGGAGCGAGGGACGCCAGGCCTTCGTCCAGCACTACGGCAGTGACGTGCTCGACTCGTCACTGCTGCGCATGGCGACGGTCGGGTTCATCACGCCCCAGGACCCGATGTGGTCGTCGACCCTCGACTCGATGGAACGGGAACTGGTCAGCGACAGCCTGGTCTACCGGTACAACCCCGAGGCCTCGCCCGACGGACTGCGCGGCTCGGAGGGAACGTTCTCGCTGTGCACGTTCATGTACGTCGACGCCCTGGCACGCGCGGGTCGCCCCGACCGGGCCAGGCTGGTGTTCGAGAAGATGATGGGGTACGCCAACCATCTGGGCCTGTACTCGGAGGAGATCGACCTCACGGGCCGTCAACTGGGCAACTTCCCCCAGGCGTTCACCCATCTCGCCCTGATCGACGCGGCCATCACCCTGGACGCGGCTCTCGAGCGGAGGTGAGTCCGGACCCGGCTCAGCCGGTCGGCCACTCGTCCGTCCCCGGCACCGGCCCCAGGAGCACGAGCGTGTCGCCCTCGACCGCGGCCACCCGAAGGGCGTCGGCGACCGGCTCCAGCCGGCCGTCACGCCGTACGACGAACAGGGGCCGTTGTCCCGACGGCCCCGAGGCCGACGCGGGCCGGACGTGGAAGCGGGCGCCCCGCTCATAGGAGGCCGCCAGGGTGCGGCGGGTGAGTTCGGGGCCGAAGACGGTGTCACCGGCGGTGTAAGGGGCGACCACACCCGGGCTGTCGGGGGGCGGGCCGACGCGGTGGACGAGTCCTTCGACGCTGTCCTGCATGACGATCGTGGCGAGTGCGTTGAAGTCGTCGTCGTCCGTGAGCAGGAAGACCGATGTGACCCCGTGCAACCTGGCCTGCGGAGCGGTGGCCGCGGCCATCAGCTCCCCGGCAGCCAGTTCGATCCCGGCTTCCTCGATCCGGTTCCGCTCCCGTGCCGAGCCCGCCCACATCAGCACGTCGAGTCCGGCGGTGCGCAGTGACCGGGCGAGGTCGACGACCCAGGGCTCACCGCCCACCAGGAGCGGCCGGGCCCGCGCGACGTGCACCACGCCCAGTCTCGCGGCCACCGGGCGTGCCGTCAGCCCATAGACCAGGACCGTTCCCACGATCACCAGGAACGTGATGGGGAGGATCTCGTCGGCGTCGCGCAGTCCCGCGTCGGTAAGCGCGGCGGAGAAGGTCGTGGCGGTGGACGCGGCGACGATGCCGCGCGGTGCCATCCAGCCGATGAAGGCGCGTTCGCGCGCGGCAAAGTCCGTCCGCGCGGTGGACAGCAGGGCGACGAGCGGCCGGACCACCAGGACGAGGGCGGCGACGAGCGCGACGCAGGGCAGCAGCACCGGGACGAGGGACTTCGGCGTGACGGTGGCCGAGATGGAGATGAACAGCAGCCCGATGATCAGCTGGACCAGGGTCACGAAGAACGGCCGGCGGGCCGGCATGTCGAAGCCGGGCACGTTGGCGGCGGTCAGCCCGGTGACGATGGCGGCGATGAGCCCGGAGTCGTCGTAGACCATGTCGCAGCCCGCGGCCACCACGACGACGGTGGCCAGCTGGGCGAGCGTGCCGAGCGTCTCGCCGAGGCGCAGCCGCTGGAGGGTGAACCAGAGGAGCGCGGCACCGACCGCGCCGCCCACGAGACCGACGGCGACGCTGCCGAAAAACGCCCCGAAGTGGAAGTGACCGGTCTGGAGCCCGCCGGAGAGAATCGAGTGGAAGACGACGGCACCCAGGATGGCGCCGACGGGGTCGACCAGGGAGCCTTCCCACATGAGGACCCGTCGCACCGCGTCCGACGGCCTCACGTGCTCGAGCAGGGGGCCCACGACGGTCGGCCCGGACACCACGAGGATGACCCCGAGCATGCAGGCCACGGCCGCCGGCACATCGAACAGGCCGGGTCCCAGGCAGAGGACGGCCCCCCAGGTGAGCACCACGCCGAGCACCAGGAGCCTGACGACGACCCTGCGGGTGACACCCTTGAGCTGGCGCATGTCCAGTCCCAGCCCGGCGTCGTACAGGATGAGCGCCACCGACAGCGACACCAGGACGGAGAAGTCCGGCCCGACGAGCTGGTCGGGATGGACGACGTCGGTGAGGGCGCCGGCGGTGAACCCGGCCGGCAGCAGCACGATCAGGGCGGGGATGCGCAGTCGGCTCGCGAGGATCTGCGAACCGACGGCCAGGGCCACGGTCAGGGCGAGGCCCAGCAGGATGTCGTCCTCAGTCATCGCCGCAGGTCATGGCCGCAGGTCAGCGCCGCAGGTCAGCGTCGCTCAGGGACTCCAGCTCGCCGCGGGTGTCCAGCCAGTAGAGCAGGGCGACCGCGGGGAAGACCAGCACGGCCGCGACGAGGGTGACCAGCCCCAGCCAGCGCAGCGTGGTGGCCGCGCCCGCGCCCTCGGCCACCGTCAGCGATGTCGGGATGAGGTAGGGGCGCTGCGCCATGCCCCACGCGATGACGGCCGACGCGACCACGCCGACCGCGCTGACCCGGGACCAGGCTCCGGAGGAACGGACGAGCAGCCAGGCCGTGGCGAGCGTGCCCAGCGCCGCCAGGACGACGAAGACGAGTCCCACACCATGGGTGAGCCCGTGCCACACGTGCGGCGCGTCCTCGTGGGTGACGCCGAGGGTGGTCACGGCGAGAACGGCGACGACGGCCAGGGCCCCCAACGCCCGCCGCCGGAAGTGGTTCTCCAGGTCCGGTGCGGTGAAGCGCCGGGCGTCCGCGGCGAGGAACACCGCGCCGAGCAGTGCCGTGGTCGCCACGGCGAGCAGACCGAACAGGACCGAGGTGGGGTTGGCCCAGGCGTCCTCCGATGCCTTCGTCCCCGGTCCCACCCGGCCCGAGGCCACTCCCCCGACCGCCGCACCGAAGAAGAACGGCGTCAGCAGCGAGGAGAGGGCGAACACGGCGCCGTACAGGCGCCGACCGGCCAGCCGTCGGGCGGCCTTGCGCAGGGCGAATCCGGCACCGCGCAACACGATGCCCAGGGCGGCCAGCACCAGGGGCAGCCACATCGCGGTGAACACCTGCTGGAAGAAGACGGGGAAACCCGTCCACATGATGACCAGTACGAAGATCAGCCAGACGTTGTTCACCTCCCACACGGGAGCCATCGCGTGGTCGATGAGCCATCGGGGGCGCTTTCCGCTCTCCGCGCCACCCGCGGTCAGGTCCCAGAATCCCGCGCCGTAGTCGGTGCCGCCGGCACAGGCGTAGGCGGCGACGGCCAGGAGAAGCACGACGGCGATGACATCGGCGATCACGGTCGGCCTCCCGTGGGAGGAGGGGTTCCCTCGCCGCGTGCGTGCGCGGACGGCACCGTGGACCTGGGACCGTACGGTGTGTCCGTCTCCGGCGACTCCGGGGGTACGTCTCCCCCGACGGCCGCGTCGGCGAGCCTCCAGCGGGTGCGCATCTTCAGCAGCACCGCGAGGAACGAGGCGAAGACGAAGACGTAGATCACGACGACCAGACCGAACACGATCCACAGACTCGTGGAACGCGTCGACGTCACCGCTTCGGCGACCCGCATGTTCTCGTAGACGATCCACGGCTGGCGGCCCACCTCGGTGGTGATCCAGCCGCACTCCACGGCGACGACGGAGGCGATGCCGGCGAGGGCCGCGCTGCGGAAGAACCACGGTGAGGCGGGGAGCCTGCGACGGCGCAGCCGGACCAGGGCGTACCACAGGGCGAGCAGCACCAGGAGGGAGCCGATGCCGACCATGATGTCGAAGGCCCAGTGCGCGATGGTCGCCTGAGTGGCCGTCGGCCGGTCGCTCGCGGGGACGGAGGTCAGCCCGGTCACCTTCGTGTCCGGGTGGAAGCCCGCGAGGATGGAGTCGAGCTGCGGGATCCGGATGCCGCCGGAGATGCTGCCGTCCGGATGCAGTCGGCCGAACAGGTATTCCGGCACGTGGGTGTCGGTGTCCCAGACGATCTCCATGGCCGCGAACTTCACCGGCTGCTTGTGGAACACCTGCCGGGCGATGGAGTCGCCCAGCATGAACTGCACCGGTGTGCACACCGCCGCGACCGTGAAGGGAATCGTGAAGCCGAGCCGGTGGTAGCGGTCGCGGCGGCCGCGCAGCCAGCCCACGGCGTAGACGCCGGCCACGACGTAGCCCGCCGTCACGAGCATCGCCACGACGAAGTGCCAGTACTGCGGACCGAACATGGGCGTGAAGATCGCCTTCCAGATCTTCACGTCGACGGGGTTGCCCGCGGAATCCAGGCTGAAGCCGCGCGGGGTGTTCATCCAGGAGTTGGCGGCCAGGATCCCGAAGGCACCGAGCAGGGCCGCGGCGGGCAGGGGCAGTCCGAGCAGGAAGTGGGCGCGGGTGGGAAGCCTGCGCCATCCGTACAGATAGATGGCGATGAGGACGGCCTCCAGGAAGAAGGCCCACGCCTCGACGCCGAACCCGATGCCGAAGACGTCGCCCCATCTGCCCATGAGGCCCGGCCACAGCAGCCCGAACTCGAAGGACAGCACGGTGCCGGTGACGACCCCGATCGCGAACTGGACCGCCATCACGGCCGACCATCGTCGGGCGAGCAGCAGGGCGGTCGCGTCCCCGCGGCGCAGACCGTACCCGTGCATGATGAGCGTGATCAGCGGCAGCGCCACGCCCAGGGGCACCAGGATGATGTGGGAGGCGAGGGTGAAGGCCATCAACGATCTGGCCGGAAGCATCTGTGCCGGCGCCTGAGCCAGCAACTGGACCGTGGTGTGCATGCGCGGCTCTCCGACGGCGACGTGGGTGGGGTGAGTCAGCCGCCGGTGGCGAATCCGGGGAACAGGGTCATCCCGCCGTCCACGTAGAGGGTGGTGCCCACGACGTAGTCCATGAGGTCGGAGGCCAGGCCGACGGCCGCGTGCGCGATGTCCTCGGGGTCGCCGACGCGGTCGTAGGGGATCAGCCGCAGGAGGTCGTTCTCGGCCTCCTGCGTTTCCCAGGCGTCACGGTTGATGGGGGTCTTGATGGCGCCCGGGGCGATGGCGTTCACGCGGATCTTGTGCGGTGCCAGTTCCTGCGCCAGCGTCTCCATCATCATCTGTACGCCGCCCTTGGAGGCCGCGTAGTTGACGTGCCCGGCCCACGGGATGATCTGGTGCACGGAGCTCATACAGATGATCTTGCCGGCCGCGCGGGAGACCTCGGGAACGACTCCGCGCCGCAGGAACTCCTTGGTCGCCTCACGGGCACAGAGGAACTGGCCGGTCAGGTTCACGTCCAGGACCTTCTGCCACTGGGCGAGGGTCATCTCGGTGAACGACGCGTCACGCTGCATGCCGGCGTTGGCGACCAGGATGTCGATCGTGCCGAACTCCTGGACCATGCGGTCCATCATGGCGACGACCTGGTCCTCGTCGGATACGTCCGCCTCGAAGGCCGCAGCCCGCACGCCGAAGGAGGCGATCTCCCCGACCACCTTGTCGGCTTCCTCCCGGCCCGCCACGTAGTTCACGACCACGTCGGCCCCGGCCCGCCCGAGGGCGATGGCCGTGGCCCTGCCGATTCCCGAGTTCGCGCCGGTCACCAGAGCCTTCTGGCCCTTGAGCAGTTGCGGAGGGATCACGCCCTGGGACGCGCCTTCGGTGGCACCCACGATGACTCTTTCCTCCCCTGCACGGCCCGGTCGGCCAGGTTCTGGCCCGGAGTTCCACGGGTCACACAATCACCGTGGACGAGTGGTGCCACCCGGGGAGCGCGCGGGTTGCGCCGACCGTGGGAGATTTTCCCCCGGTCGGATGCCGTCCGCCGTACGTCAGCTCAGCCGCTCCACGAGGTGGTCGCCCACGCGAAGGGCGTTCGCGATGGCGGTCAGGGACGGGTTCACCGCGCCGATGCTCGGGAAGAAGCTGGTGTCGACGACGTACAGGTTGTCCATGTCGTGCGCCTTGCAGTGGGTGTCCAGGGCGGACGTCGCGGGATCGGCGCCGAACCTCACCGTGCCCGCCTGATGGGCGGTGGCCCCGATGGGCATGCCCTTGTGCAGGTAGATGCTGTGGGACAGCAGACGGTGTTCGTGCATCCCCAGGTGGCCGAGCATCTGTTGGAGCTTGTGCCGCAGCCGTGTGAGGCCCTCGATGTTGTTGGTCTCGTCGAGCGCGAGGTGGATGCGGCCGTCGCCGTCCAGCGTGACCCGGTTGTCCGGCCGGGGCAGGTCCTCGCCGCACAGCCAGAAGTCGACGGCGTGGTGGGCCAGGACTTCGAAGGGCATGTCCGGTGCGACCGTTCCGGCCCACCGCGGCGCCTCACCATGGATCTGATCGGCGTCCGACTTGCCGAGCATCTGGATTCCGCCGAGGGGGTGGTCCCAGTCGTCCGCGCCGAGATACCAGTCGTGCAGGGCCAGCGTCTTCTGGAACCGGGTGTCGTTGGGTTCCTTCGAAACGGCCATCAGCGCGAGGTTGTTGTGACGCATGTAGTGGCGGCCGACCACGCCCGAGCCGTTGGCCAAACCGTCGGGGTGCCGGTCATTGGCCGAAGCGAGCAGCAGGGCCGCGGAGTTGACGGCACCGCAGGCCACCACCACGACCTCCGCGGAGAATCGGGTCTCCTCGTCGCCCGGGAGCTGGGCGACGACGGCGGTGACGGTGCGGCCCGTCGGATCGGTCTCGAGCCGGGTCACCCGGGCGTTGGTGATCATTTCGACGTTCGGGTGTCGCAGCGCCGGTTCGACACAGATCACCTGGGCGTCGGACTTGCCGCGCACCAGGCAGGGGAATCCGTCGACCCGGTCGCAGCGGATGCAGGCACTGAAGTGGCTCGCCCCGCCCCGCTCGTCCTGGGTGAGGTCGACGCCGATGGGCAGGTGGAAGGGGTGCAGTCCCCGTTTCTCCAGGTCGTCGCTCAACTGCTGGATGCGCGGCTCGTGTTCGACCGGCGGATACGCGTACTGATCGCTGCAGGGCCCTTCCCAGGGGTCCTCGCCGTGCCGGCCGTGGACCCGGTAGAGGTGTTCGGCCTGCGTGTAGTACGGCTCCAGGTCCTCGTAGCGGATCGGCCACGCCGGGGAGACGCCGTCGTGGTGGCGCAGTTCCCCGAAGTCCTCCGGCCGCAGCCGGAAGAGCGCGGCGCCGTAGAACTTGGTGTTGCCGCCGACGTAGTAGTTGACCTCGGGCGGGAACTCCTTGCCGTGCTGGTCGAGCCAGAACTCCGGGGCCCGGTACTTGCCCTTGACGAACACGGCCGTCGAGTCCCAGTTGTCGCGTTCGCGCGGCAGGTAGTCACCGCGTTCGAGGATGAGCACCCGTTTGCCCGAGGGGGCGAGTCGGTGGGCGAGCGTTCCCCCGCCGGCACCGGTGCCGATGACGACGACGTCGTACTGGGTGGAGTCGCGCATGACGACCACCGTCCTCGCTTCGCGGTCTCCAGCTCCTGGCGGGACCTGCTGCGGTTGTCGCCCCTCTTCGAACGTATACGCCGCGGGGCCGGGCGGCACCCGGAGCGGCCCGCGCCCGGCGGTCACAGGACGGCTATGGGATTCACCGGGGAGCCGGTGGCCGCGGGCAGCCGGAGCGGGGCGACCACACACAGGAAGTGCCAGCGGGCCGACCGTTCGCACTCCGGCACCAGGTCCTCGAAGTCCAGGTAGTCCATGAGATGCAGGCCCAGGGCGTTGACGGCCAGGACGTGCACGGGGAAGGGGATCTCGGTCACCGCGCTGGGTGCCGTGTCGTTGTTGCCGTCCGACCCGAGGGCGGCCACGCCCCGCTCGGCCACGAAGCGCATCGCGGTCGGGTGCAGGCCCGCCCGGGCTCGCGCCGCGTTCCAGGCGCCGAGGCGCTGCCGCCGCCGTCGGTGCCCGACGCGTACGAACAGCAGGTCCCCCGGTCCGACCGTGACGCCCTGTGCGTCCTCGGCGGCCTTCAGGTCGTCGGCGGTGACGTGGTCGCCGGGGTCGAGCCAGGGCACGCCCCTCAGGCGGGGGATGTCGAGGAGGACGCCTCGACCGACGATGCCGTCGCGGACCAGGTCCAGGGTGAGCGTGCCGGCGCCCTGCGGTGTCACGGTGCTCGCCGGGGCGCCGCCGTACAGTTCCCCGTCGAACACCACGTGGCAGAGGGCGTCGAGGTGGCTGTCGGCGTCCCCGTGCACGTTCATGGCGAACCGGTCGCGGGCGAACTGCTCTCCGTGGGCGTCCAGTTGTCCCTCCGCCGGGGCGATCATCCGGTGGGAGGCGGGCTGTGGGTCGTCCGGGCCGGGGCGGGTCTCGATCGGGGCGGCCAGCGACACCGTGCGTCCGTACCGGACCTGGGAGGCGGCGGCCACCAACCGCTCGGGCGTGATCAGGCCCAGCGTTCCGCGCTCGGGACGCCCGTCGTCCGCCGCCCGATCTCGAAGCCCGCGGTACAGGGACCGGAAGTCCGACTCGGACATGGATGCCTGTGCCGTCAAGGTCCTCTTCGCATCATCCGTCACGGGGGCTCCTCGGCCGACGCCGGGCTCTCGTTCCAGTGTGGGCCACCCCCGGCCCGTACGCATCGCGGGGCCAGGGCCGACCCTCGGTGGCGCGGGCCTCTTCACTGCGGCGCAGAGGGCTTTCCCTCCGGTGGCGCCGGATGGCCGGAGGGCAGCAGCTCGACCGTCACGAAGGCAGCCACGGCCGCGAGGATCACCACGGGGATCATCGCGGCGCTGCCCAGCACCAGGACGATCAGCACCACGCTGCTGACGGGCAGCCGCAGTGCGGCCGCCGACGCGGCGGCCATGCCCGCCGCCACGCCGGGCACGACCCCCAGCCCGGGCAGCGGCGCGAGCAGGACTCCCGCCGCGGCGCCCAGGAACAGCGCGGGGAAGGTGGGACCACCTCTGAGGGAGCCGAGACACAGCGCGTACGCCGCCCCCTTGCACACCAGCACGGCGACGAGGGCACCGACGCCCCAGGCGTGGGGATCCTCGGCCAGTTGGGCCAGTGTCGCCTGACCGGACGACGCCACGTCCGCCGGTGACCGGTCGACGGCCGCCGTGTAGATGCCCGCGCAGGCCCCGGCGGCAAGTGCGCAGACCGCCGTGTGGATGACGGGCCGCTTCGCGACGAAGCCGGCGGCCAGGCGGCCCGTGGACAGGAACACGTGGACGGCCACACCGATGGCGACGGCCATCAGCACCGCCCAGAGCACGTCCCCGGCGTCGAGCCGGGGAGACGAGACGCCCCAGGTCAGCGTCAGGCTGCCCGTGGAGAGGCCGGTCCAGCGGCCGAACCCGGTGAAGACCAGGGATCCGACGCCACTGGACAAGAGCGCGGGCACCATGACCGCGAACAGTTGCGGGCCGCCGATGCCGGCGACCTCCATGAGGATGATGGCTCCGACGAGCGGGTTGCCGAAGATCGCGGAGAGGGCCGCCGCGGCACCGGCCGCGCCGAGGAGTACCGTGCTCTGCGGCGTCGCCGGGGCGCGGGCCAGCCGCGCGAAGAACGCCGCCAGGCCGCCTCCCAGCGCGATCAACGGTGCCTCCGGGCCGAGCGCGGCGCCCAGCGTCAGACTGGCCACCGCCGCGAGGATCACGCCCGGCAGGGCGGCCGGGGCCGTCGCCGGCGTGTGCAGCCCCAGGGCGGGAACATGGCCGCCTGCGCCCGGCAGGTACCGGACCACAAGGCCGACGGCGAGACCGGCGACGGTCAGGAGCGGCAGTGGCCACCACCAGGGAGGGAGGTCCCATCCCAGATGCTCCGGCCAGTCGGTCCACAGCAGGTGCTCCAGCTCGTGAAGGCCGGCGAGGAACCAGAACGCGGCGAGGGAGACGGGGACGCCGATCAGCGCGGAGAACACGAGCGCCTTCTGGTAGGCCCGGTCGCGCAACAGCTCGCGCAGCCGGTCCGCCTCTTCCGGCTGCGCGCCGGCACCGTGTGCCGTGGCGTGCCCCCGTGCTGTCACGGCCCCGTCTTCCCGGCTCAGCCGAGCACTCGCCGTTTCTGGGACTCGAACTCCTCGTCGGTGAGCACGCCTTGCGCCTTGAGGTCGGCGAGTTGCTTCAGCTGATCGATCTTGTCCGTCATCTCCTCGGCGGGCGGCTGCGACGTGGCGGGCGCGGTGCCGACGTCCTGCTGCGCCACGGACTGCCGCTCGTAGTCCTGCTGGGCCCACCGGCCCGCCTGGCGTCGCGACACCCGGTTCGACACCGCGGTGGCCGTGCCCGAGATCACTGCGGTGCGGGCGACACCGCGAAGGAGTCCTGGCATGCTCGCTCATCTCCCATGGGGCGCCCTGGGCGCAGCCGGACGGGACGAACAGTTCCTCCAGCCATTGCAACACCCGACCGAATGCCCCGCATGTCCGGCAGAGGGGCGGCACCGGCGGCGCGTTGTGACGGAGTGGTTCGGTTGGCCGCTTCGGCGGAGTAGTCCCAGTTGCGAGAGGTGCCCCGGGCGGCGACCGGGTCGACGGAGAAGGCGCCGCCACGCAGCACCTTGTACTCGGGGCCGAAGAAGACCTCGGAGTACTCCCCGTCCGGCCCAGCGGGCATACGCGTCGGCCTCGTACCAGCACACGTGCGGTACGGGCTCGTCGGCGGAGACCTCCTCGATGACACCGAACCGGCGCCGCAGCCACTGACCGCGCTCCCGGCGCCAGAACCGTCAGGCGGCGTCGTAGCGCAATGAGGCGATGGCGCGAGCGGTCGCGGTTCCGATGGCGGTGTTGATCGCGCGTTCGTCCGATCCGGGCCGGGACCTGGTGAAGACGGCAGCGGCGTACTCGCGGCCGTCCGGGTAGGAGACGACGCCGATTTCGTTACGTACGACGCCCAGGAGGCCCCCACTCTTGGCTGCCACGCGCACGGGCGGTTGGAACGCGCTGGAAATCCGGTGCCTGGTCAGCTGCTGGGCCATGATGGACCGCACTCGTTCGCACGCAGCGGCTGGTCCCGCCTGCCCGGTCCAGATGAGCCGGAGCAGCGTGACCATGTCGCGCGGCGTGGTGGTGGTTCCCTTCCCGGGATCCAGAGCGCGCGCAGTTGGCAAGAGTTCGTCGGCCTGTGCCGAATCTTCGGCCGATGCGCCGGCCGACCAGGAGGTCAGGTCCTTCCAGCCGGCGCGGCCGAGGTCCTGGCCGATGGAGTCCAGCATGGTCATCAGGTCGGACTCGACCGCCGTGTTGCTCAGCCCGAGCCGTGCGGCCGTCGTGTTCAAGGCGTCGGTACCAAGCCGACGTATCAATGCGTCGGTGCTGGGGTTGTCGCTGATGGTCAGCATCAGTACGACCATGTCCCGCCAGGAGATGACGGCGTCGTCCTCGAACAGGGATACCCCGACCGGGCCGGGGGTCCGGTCGATTGCGCGCAGCACCACCTGCTCACTCGGGTCCAGGCGGCCATCGACGAACGAGGTCTCCGCCTCCAACGCGACCAGCACCTTGATGACCGAGGCCGGAACCACAAGTTCATCGGAGCGCAGCCCGAACTCGGTGTCCGTGTCCAGCGACTGGACGAGCAGGGTGCCCGTGCAGCCCGCCCGGTCAAAGATTGCCTGAACGTCGTCACCCACCATGAACCCGATCTTGCCAGGACGTCCTGAGAAACATGATGGGGCGGGCAAGAACTAGCCAGGCTCGGGCGCAGCGACTTGGCAGCACCGCCGGTCGCGGATCAGGGCCCACAGGACGTTGACTCTGCGGCTGGCGAGGGCGATCACGGCCTGGGTATGGCGTCTCCCCTCAGGCGCTTGCGGTCGTAAAACGCCCGGGAGTTGGGGTCGTAGCGCTCGCTCATCAGGGCGGACATGTGGAAGACGCGCTGAAGACCCCGGTGATAGTGGCGCGGCCGGTGCAGGTTGCCGTTCCGCTTCCCGGAATCGTGCGGTGCCGGAGCCAGACCGGCGAACGCCGCGGGCCCGTCCGGTCTGGTGAAGTCCGCCGTGTCGTTGCCCACCACGGCGAGGAACTCGGCACCCCTGGGCGGCCCAACCACACGAAGGGCTCGACCGACCCGTCCCTGGAACGTAAGGCCAACTGAAGCACGCAGTCACATCGGCGTGTCGGCCATCTTCGGCCGGTGGACGGTCAGGGCGGGACAAGGATCCGTGGCCTCTACACGTCGCGCCGGGCGCTCTACCCCGGGGTCCGGGCTTCGTCCGAAACACGTGTGTTCGATATCGGGGGTCGCTTCGTTGACCTCGATGTCGCCACGGCAGGCGGCCAAGTCCACGACGGAGGTCCTCAGTTGACCGCAGCAGATGCCAGGGAGAAGCAGGTGGGACCAGTCCCTCCCCCACCACCCGCCGAGATCACGTACAGGGGGGAGTACTCCGTCGACCCGCTCGGTGAAGCCTCCTTCCGGAAACTCTGCGCCCAGGTTCCGAGGGTGCTGCACCGCATCATCGGCATGTCCTGGCGGATCGACCGCCGAGCGGTACTCCTCCTCCTGGCCTGCCCGGTGGTCACCGGCGTCGCGGCGGCGGTGCTGCTGGCGGCGACCGCCCGCGCGATGCGCCCGATCCTCGGCGGCGGCACGCCCACCGAACGGCTGCACCAGGCTCTGCCGGCCCTCCTGGTGGTCGGCGTCGCCGCCGGGCTGACCCGCGTCGCCACCACCGTGGCCGGCTACGCCGAGCGGCGCATCACCCCGCGCCTGACCACCGAGACCGACACCGCGCTCGTGGCGGCGGTGTGCCGGGTCGAAGCGTCGGCGTACGCAGTCGACGGGTTCTCCGACCGGCAGGAAGCCGCGGAGATGGGGGTGATCCGTACGCATGTGATGGTCACCGACGCCCAGCGGTTCCTGTCGGCCCTGCTCAGGATGGTCACGGCGGCCGGAGCACTGTCCGTTCTCAACCCGCTGATGCTGCCCCTGCTGCTGCTCGCCGTGCTCCCGGCCGGTGTCGGCGCCGTGCTCACCGCGCGGGTGGACTACGAGATCCACTACGCGAACATCGCCGACCGCAACGTCCGCGGCATGATGCGCTGGTGGTCCACCACACCCAAGTACGGCGACGAGGTCCGCGCCAACTCGATGACCGACTACCTGCTGTTCTGGTACCGGTCGCTGTCCGACCGCTGTGACCGGCGCACCCTCGCGGCGGCGCCGCGCACCCTGCGGATCGCGCTGGTCTCCTCCCTGGTCGCAGGGGTGTTCCTCGTGGCGACCTGGTGCGCGCTGGCCTGGCTGGCGACGACCGGCCGGATCGCGCTCGCCCTCGCCGCCACCGCCGTCGTCGCCGTGCAGACCACGCTGGCCGCCCTCTCCCAGGTCATCATCAACGGCGCCGCGCTCTTCCACACCAGTCTCTACCTCACCGACATGCAGGCGTTCCTCGACGACGCGGAGGCACGGGCGCCACGGCGCGGTCCGCTCGCGGTGAGCGCACCCGTGGCCGACATCCGACTGGAGGAGGTCGTCTACCAGTACCCGGGCAAGGACACGCCCGCCATCGACGGTGTCTCCCTCACCCTGCGCCGCGGGGAGATCCTCGCCATCGTCGGCGTCAACGGGTCGGGCAAGTCGACCCTGACCCGTCTGATCACCGGGATCTACCTCGCCGACAAGGGGCGGGTCAGCTGGAACGGCGTGAACCTCGCCGAGGCCGACCCGGCCACCGTCTGGCGGCAGACCGGCCTGGTCCCGCAGATCTTCGCCCAGTGGCCGCTGCGCGTACGGGAGAACGTCACGCTGGGACAGCCCCGCGCCCACGACGACGGACCCGTGTGGGAGGCGGTCGACGCGGTCGGTATGCGCGAGGCCGTCGAGGACCTGTCTGCCGGCCTCGACACCCTCCTCGCCCGCGAGGTGTTCGGCGGTGCGGAGCTCTCGGGCGGGCAGTGGCAGCGCCTGGCCTGCTCCCGGGCCCTCTACCGCCGGCCGTCCCTGCTGATCCTCGACGAGCCGACCTCCCAGATGGATCCGCGTGGCGAGCACCAGATCTTCGAGCGGATCAAGGCCATCGCCGCCGACCGCATCACGATCGTCGTCACCCACCGCCTGGAGAACACGAGAATCGCCGACCACATCGTGGTGATGGAGCAGGGCCGCATCACCGAGCAGGGCCGCTACGACGACCTGGTCCACGCCGGCGGTACCTTCGCCGAACTCCTGGAGCTTTCGCAGGATCGCTAGGCGGTGTCGTCGGCGCGGAGGAGCAGGTCGAAAAGGCCGGGGAAGCGGGCGTCGAACTCCTCGCAGCGCAGGCGGTTGACCCGTTCGGGCCCCTGGTCGCGCTGTTCGACCAGGCCGGCGCCGCGCAGGACGAAGAAGTGGTGACCGAGCGCGGCCTCGACTGAACGCGGCTACGCGGTGCCGGAGGCGGGCGAGGCGGTCCGCAGTGCCTGGCCTTCGGCGAGCAGGAGATACGCGGCCGCGGTCCAGGTGTAGGCGCGGTCGCGCAGGCCGGTGCCGGTGAGGGCGTCGAAGTTCTCCGCGAAGCCGTGGGTTTCGCACAGGCGCCGGAAGCGGGCGCTGATCTCGTCCGCCAGGCGACGGTGACCGGCGCGGCGCAGGCCGTCCTCGACGAGAACCGTGGCCGGCGCCCAGATGGGACCGCGCCAGTAGCCGTCGGGGCGGTAGTGCGGTGACGTGGGCAGTTCCGTGGCCAGGCCGTACGGGGTCAGGTGGGCCTCGATCCGGGTGGCCAGCGTCTTGGCGACGCTCTCCGGCAGGTGCTCGCCCAGGGCAATGGGCATCAGGTCGAGGAGGCTGGAGCTGCCCCAGGTGTCGCCGCTGTCGGCGCCCCGTGCGACGAACCGCTCCCCGGTCCACAGCTCGTCGAGCATGGCCGCCTGGGTCGCCTCCGCGGTGTCCAGCCAGCCGCGGGCCTCATCACCACGGCCGAGTTCCGTTGCCAGGGCGGCGAGTTCGTGCAGTTGGAGGACGAGGAACGCGGCCAGGTCGGCGGTGACCACCACGCGCTCGGGGTCGAAGGTCGTGGCGTTGTCCCAGCCGCTGTCGTTGCCGTGCTGGTAGTGGGGCAGCGCGGCGCCGGGCGCCCGGCGTGCGGTGAGCCAGAAGTCCGTCCAGCGTCGCAACCTGTCGTAGGCGTCGGCGAGTTCGTCGCGGTCGAGCGGTGCGGGCAGACGCCTGCGCAGGTGGGACAGGGTCCAGCCGTGGATGGGGGGCTTGACGAAGTTGTGCAGGACCTCCGAGTGGGTGAGCGAGTCGGGCAGCGCCCCGCTCTCGTCCAGGTGGTCGAAGGGCAGCGAGAACTGGTCCCAGGCCAGCGCGGGTGTTCCCGGCGCCAGGGCGAGGGCGTTGAAGCAGTGGTCCCAGCTCCAGACCTTGTCCATCCAGTGCTTGGACATCAGCACCGCGGGCCGGGTGACGAGCCCCGCCGGGTTCACCGTCGCGGACCACAGGACGTACGCGGCGAGTTCGGCGGCCGGGGTACCGGAGGAGCGCCAGGGGGCCACCGTGTCGACGAAGTCGGCGAAGGTCTGCTCCGCCACGGCCACGACCTCGGCGAACGTCGCCCGGGTGCGGTAGGGGCGGCGCGCGCTGTCGAACTCCTCGACGGCGGCCTCCCAGGTTCCGCCGGCGTCCGCGGTGATCGTGAGCCCGCGGTCGGCACTGCCCAGGGCCTGCCCGCCGGTGGCGTCGACCACGGTGCCCGACAGCACGGTGACCCGGTAGCGGCGCCCGGTCTCGTACGAGGTGAACACGTACGCTCCGTCCACCGGGTCACGGAAGGCGTACGTGCCCGTGAAGGGCGTCAGGGTCCGCGCCGCCGCGGTGACCCGCAGTCCGAGCCCCGCCCCGCGCAGGCGGACGGTGTCCGGTGCCTCGTAGGCGAGGTCGATGCGCCCGCTCTCGCGGGTCCAGGTGAGGAGGCTCGGTCTCGCCGCGCTACGGGTCTCGGCCCGCTCGCCGGTCGTGGGGTCGAGGGGGACGAGGCGCAGGACGGCGTGCATGCCGTTCTGGTGGGAGACCAGGTGGAGGTCGTCGGCGTACGTCTTCTCCGCCAGCACCGGCGAGATGTCGAACCAGGATCCGTGCGTGCTGAACGGGATGTCGTGGAGGGAGAAGGCCGGGCCGGACGGGGCGGCGGTCATGAAGGGTCACTCGTTTCTTGAGCAGGGGTCACCAGTGGTATGCCGGGGGAGGTCAGTCCTTCACGGCTCCGGCGGTCACACCGGCGGCGACGTAACGCTGGGCGAGGACGAGGATCACCGCGGCGGGCAGCGAGGCCACGACGGCGGTGGCCATGATGGCGTTCCACTCCTGGTTGTTGTTGCCGATGTAGTGGTAGATGCCGAGCGTGATGGGCTCGTGCGCGCCGCCGCCCGCGAGGGTGCTGGCGAAGACGAAGTCCGACCACGACCACAGGAACGCGAACAGCGACACCGTCACGACGGCGTTGCGGCTCATCGGCAGCACGATCGCCCGGAAGGTGCGCAGGGGCCCGGCTCCGTCCATCTGCGCGGCCTGGAGCAGTTCGCCGGGGATGCCGGACATGAACGCGGTGAAGATCAGCACCGCGAAGGGGACGGCCAGCGTGGAGTCGGCGACGATCAGGCCGGGGACGGACTGGAGCAGTCCGAGCTGGAGGTAGACGGCGTAGAAGCCCATCGCCATGATGATGCCGGGGACCATCTGGGCGACCAGGAAGAGGAAACCGAGCACTCCTCCGCCGCGTGGGCGCAGTTTCGCGAGCGCGTAGCCGGCGGGTGCGGCCAGGGCCACGGTGAGGACGACGGTGCCCAGGCCGATGACGAGGCTGGTGCCGAGGTAGGGCAACTGCTGGTCGAGGACGGCCCGGTAGCCCTCCAGCGTGCCGTGGACGGGGAACAGGTCCGGCGGACTCTTGCGCATGTCCTGGTCGCGGGTGAAGGACACGTTCAGCATCCAGTACACCGGGAAGAGCATGACGGCGGTCAGCGCCAGGCCGAGGACGGTCTTCCACCCCGTACGACCGCGCCGGTGCGGGGAGTTCATGCCAGTGCCTGCTTTCTCTGGACCCTCAGATACACCAGGCCGAAGACCAGCGCGGCGACGACGAGCAGGTTTCCGACGGCCGCGCCGGGGCCGAAGGCGGGCAGCAGATTGCCGAAGCCGAGCCGGTAGGACCAGGTGGCGAAGGTGGTGGACGAGTCCGCCGGACCGCCCTTGGTCATGATCCAGATGATGTCGAAGACCTTGAGCGTGTACACCAGGCCCAGCAGCAGGGTGATCGCGGAGACCGGCCGCAGGAGCGGGAAGGTGATGCTCCAAAAGCGCCGCCAGGCACTCGCCCCGTCCAGGGCGGCCGCCTCGTACAGGCTGCCCGGGATCGACTGCAGACCGCTGTGGAGCACGACCAGGTTGAACGGGACACCGATCCAGATGTTGGCGATGATCACCGACGTCAGCGACCACTCCGGCGAGGTCAGCCAGTTCACCGGATCGATACCGACGGCGCTCAACAGGGCGTTGACGATGCCGGAGTCGCTGTTGAGCATCCACGACCAGGTAGACGCCGACACGATCAGCGGCAGCAGCCACGGCACCAGGAACAGGGCACGCAGCGTCGCGGAGAGCCGGAAGTGCTGGTTGAAGAAGACCGCGAGGGCCAGGCCGATGGCGTACTGGAAGAACAGACACACGGCCGTGAACACCACGGTGTGCACCAGTGCGGGGCCGAAGGTCGGGTCCTGGAAGACCGTTTCGAAGTTCTTCAGGCCGGTGAACGGCGCGTCGCCCCGGACGAAGGAGCGGACGGTGTAGTTGCGCAGGCTCAGATCGATGTTGCGGTAGAGCGGGTAGGCGTAGAAAAGGGTGAGGTAGAGGGTGACCGGGGTGAGGAAGGCCCAGGCCGCCCACTGCTGCGAGCGGGGGCGTCGGCGAGGAGTGGTACGGGCCGGGAGCGGGGCGGCGGTGGCCGCCCCTTTCCGGTCGACCACGGGCCGGCGGTCCGGCGGGTGGGTCGTCTGCTTCATCGGTTCCACGTCACTTGACCGCGGACTGCGCCGAACCGAGCGCGTCCTTGGGGGACTTAACTCCGCTGAGTGCGGACTGGACGGCCTTCCACATCTGCTCGGAGATCTTGGGGTACTTGGTGCCGAGGTCGTCGCTGGTGCGTCCCTTGGCCGCCTTGACCGCCTCGACCCAGGGCTTCAGCTTGGCGTCGGACGCCACCTGCTTGTTCTGGACCTCGGTGGTGGGGGCCACGTAGGACAGGGTGGTGTCGGTGGCGTAGAGGTTCTCGGTGCTGGTCAGGCATGTCACCAGCTTCTGTGTGGTGGCGTAGCGGCCGGTGTCGCCCTGGACGGGGACGGTGACGAACTCGCCGCCGGTCGGGGCCGCGGCATTGCCCCCGGTGGACGCGGGGATGGGCAGGACGCCGTAGTCGAAGCCGGCCTTGTCGGCGTTCGCGAGCTGCCAGGTACCGTTCTCGGCGAAGGCGTAGTCGCCGCTGGCGAACTCCTGCCAGCTGGTGGTCTGGGTGTTGTTGATCACCGAGTTGGGGGCGTAGCCCTTCTTCAGCCAGTCGCTCCACAGCGACAGCGCCGAGACGCCCTGGGCGGAGTCGAGTTCGGTGAGCTTCGCGCCCGAACCCCAGAACCAGGGCAGGAACTGGAAGCTGCCCTCCTCGGTACCGATCGCGGAGAACGTGACGCCCTTCTTGCCCGCCTTCTTCACCTTCTCCAGCGCCGCCGTCAGCGACGTCCAGTCCTTGACCGAGGCGACATCGACACCGGCCTTCTTCAGCACGTCCTTGTTGTAGTAGAGGGCAAGGGTGTTGGCACCGATGGGCGTGCCGTACGTCTTCCCGCCCGACTGGCCCGCCGCCAGGAGGTTGGGGTCGACCTTCGAGGTGTCCAGCCTGTTGTCGTCGCTGGTGGTGAGGACGCCTGCCTCGGCCAGCGTGGAGACGACGGGGTTGTCGACGATGAGCACGTCCGGGGAGTTGTCCTGCTGGGCCGCGAGGAGAGCCTTGTTCGTCAGGTCGCTGGTGTCGAACGCGGTCCGCTTGACCTTCACCCCGGCCTTGGTGCCGCAGCCGTCGAGCAGCTTCGCCCACGCCGAGTCCTTGGCGAACTGCGGGTACGGGTCCCAGACGGTGTAGGTGCCGCTGTCCTCGCCCTTCGCGGACGTGCTGCCGTCGGACGAGCAGGCGGTGGCGCCGGTGGCTACGGCGACGACGGTCAGGGCCACGGCCGTGAGCCGCCGTCCGGTCGATCTGTTCATGGTGCGTTCCTTCGCGATGCCCGGCACGACCTGTATTTGGGCATGCCGGATAGAGGGGTGAGGGTGGCGACCGGCTCAGCGGGGCCGGTGAAGGAGCGATGCTCGGCGAGAGAGTGCCGGGGAGGTGTCAGGCGTTCGAGCCGGAACCGGAGTGCGGGTGGCCGGGCCCGGTGCTGGCGCGCAGGGAGATCGGCGGCGCGAGCAGGTGGTGGCGCGGCGCCGCGCTGGGATGGTCGAGCCGCTCGACGAGCAGGTCGACGGCGAGGCGCCCCATCTGCTCCGCCGGTACGTCGGCCGCCGTGAGCTGCGGGGTCACCGTCTCCGCCCACCGCCCCGCCACCACGCCGGTGACGGAGAAGTCACGCGGCACATGGCGGCCCGCCATGGCCAGGCCCCGGTAGAGGCCTCCGAGCGCGGCCTCGTTCAGCGTGACGAGGGCCGTGGTGGCCGGATCCTCGTGCAGGATCCGCTCCAGGCACACCTCACCCGAGGGGGCGTCATCGCCGCAGCAGTACGTGCGGACGGTCAGCCCACGCTCCGCCGCGGCTTTCGTGAAGCCCTCCAGCCCTCGGTGCGCCGACTCGTACCCGGCCCGCAGCAGGTGCTCGGGCCGGTTCACGAACGCGATCCTGCGATGTCCCAGGTCGGCGAGATGGTGCACACAGGCCTCCACCAACGCGGTGTGGTCCAGGCCGACCCACCAGTCGCCCTCCGGCTGCGCGGTGCGACCGATGCAGACGGCGGGGAAGTTCTCGGCGAGGAGGTGGTCGACCCGGTCGTCCTGAAGCCTGATCTCCATCAGGATGGCGCCGTCGACACGCCGCTCCCCCAGCAGCCGCTGGAAGGAACGGTCGCTGTCCACACCGCTCGGCGACAGCAGCACGTCGTAGTCGTAGGCCGCCGCGGCCTCCACCACACTGCCGATGAAGTCCAGCTGCATTCCGGTGTAGTGGTTCCCCGCCGGCGGGAAGACCAGGCCGATGGTGCTGGTCCGGCCGTTGGCCAGCGCCCGTGCGCTGGCGTTGGGCCTGTAACCCAGCTCGTCGATGACCTCCTGGATCCTACGGCGGGTCTCCTCCGACACCGCACGCTTGCCGCTCAGCGCGTACGACACGGTGCTCCGCGAGACACCGGCCCGCTTGGCGATCTCACCGATGTTCACGGAGTGCTCCTTCATCGAACCGGTTCGAATGCGGACCAGCTGTCGAACCGGTTCGCGTGACTGGAAGCTAGGAGCCTCAGGAGCGGGTGTCAATGCCTCACACGCAATTCCGGAAATCTGCTGCCCGATCCCTGTCGAAGGCATTGCTGGCTTGTTTCAGGTGGTGCTAGCTTCCGGCGAACCGGTTCGACAAGGCCGCTCGAGATCACGATGTCCCCCGAGACACCCCTTCTCCCGCAAGGGCTGCCCTGCTCTACGTCGATCGAACCGGTTCGCATCACTGACGGCTGACACCCCGCCCCTCGGAAACCTCGGAGAGCCGCACATGCACCACCGTTCACCACGCCCGCTGTCCACAGCCGCCGTCCTGCTGACGGCCCTGGCGGCGAGTCTGCTGCCCGCCACCGCCTCGCACGCCGCCGACACCAGCGTCACCGTGGACTTCGCCACCGCCGGCGGAGCTCCCACGTACCACGCCTCGGGAATGATCTACGGGATGACCCCGGACGGATCGCTGCCCCAGGACCACTTCTTCAAGGACATCAAGTGGCACCTCATGCGGGCCGGCGGTGCCCAGCTCAACAACGGCGGCTACGGCACCAGCCTCGCCGGATACCAGACCCGCTGGAACTCCACGCTGGCCCAGTACAAGCGGACCGCCGCCCTCGGCGGCACGTTCGTCCTGCTCCCGCACGACCTGTGGGGCGCCGACGCCACCACCACCCAGGGCTGGCCCGGCGACAACGGGGACTGGACACAGTTCGACAACTTCGTCACCCAGCTCATCAACGACGTCCGTGCCAACAACATGAACGTCCAGTGGGACCTGTGGAACGAGCCGGACGGCAGGAACTTCTGGGGCCCTTCGCAGAGCCAGTACCTGCAGATGTGGTCACGGTTCTACGCCCGCGTCCGGGCCGCGTTCCCGGGCCAGCTCATCGTCGGGCCCAGCACCGCGAGCCAGCCGAACTCCTCCAACACCTGGTGGACGACCTACCTCAACTACGTCAAGGCCAACAACGTTGCGCCCGACATCTGGAGTTGGCACGACGAGCCGGGTGACCCGGTCACCGACGTCGGGCGCGCCAACTCGACGCTCGCCGCGGCGGGCCTGACCAACACCCGTCCGTACCAGATCAACGAGTACGCCGCCCTGTCCATGCAGTCCCCGGGCGGTGGCGCCTGGTTCATCGGCCGTCTGGAGCGGGCCGGCGCCGACGGCCTGCGCGGCAACTGGGCCTCGGGCACCAACCTGCACGACTACGAGGCCAACCTGCTCACCAAGAACAGCGCCGGCCAGTACGTGCCGCTCGGCGAGTGGTTCATGTACCGCTACTACGGCTCCCAGACGGGCAACATCGTCAACCTCGTCCCGGGCACCGGCACCGACGGTCTGGCCACCAAGGACAACACCGCCAAGAACGCCAAGATCCTGCTCGGCATCAGTGGCAACACCGGCACCGTCACCGTCAACCTCACCGGTCTGAACACGACGTCGGTGGTGGAGAACAGCAGGGTCCGGGCCGTCGTACAGCGCCTCCCGCACAACAACGGGGCCGCGGTGGCGGGCCCGGAGACGATCTCCGACACCACCCTGACGGTCAGTGGCAACTCCGCCTCGCTGACCCTGCCCTGGTCGAACGCCAAGGACGGCTACACCGTCACCCTGCTGCCGCCGTCCAACACCACCGTCTCCACCGTCGCCGTGAGCCAGAACAGCGGCCAGTGCCTGGACGACACCGGCCTCAGCACGGCCAACGGCACGCAGTACCAGCAGTACTACTGCGAGGGCGGCTACCAGCAGATGCTCGACCTCAAGCCGGTCGCCGGCCGGACGAACACCTACACCGTGGTCGACGAGCTCAGCGGCAAGTGTCTGGACGTCTCGGGTGCGTCGACGGCCGACGGCGCCGCCGTCGGCCAGTACACCTGCAACGGCCAGACCAACCAGATGTTCACCCTCAATGCCGTCAGCGCGCTGGGCAACAGCCACGACTACCAGCTCGTCGCCGTGCACAGCGGCAAGTGCGTCGACGTCTCCGATGTCTCCACCCAGCCACGGGCCCTGATCCACCAGTGGACCTGCGACCCGGCGAGCGCCCTCAGCACCAAGAAGAACCAGATCTGGAGGCTGCTGGGCAGAGCCTGAGCCTCATCGCTTCCCATCGCCATGAGCGAACTCCCGGCGGCCTCCTGCGGAAGCAGGGTGCCGCCGGGACGGGTTCGGGCGCCTCGCCCTGCCAGGTGCCGCCGGCCCTGCCAGGTGTAGCCGGGTCAAGCCCGTGGGTCTCCGAGAGCCTCGTCGACTCCCTCGTGCAGCAGCCTGACGTAGTCGCGGGCCCAGCCCTCGACGGTCGTGCGGTCCCACAGGTCGGCCGAGTACTCCACGAAGCCGTTCAGTTCGTCGCCGGCCGGGACGAGCCCGAAGGTGAGCTCCGTCCGGGCGGCGGCGGGGGCTAGGTCCTCGACGGCCGTGGTCAGGCCGGGCAGTTCGACATCGGTCTCCAGGGAGTTCTGGTAGGCGAAGCCGACGTCGAGCCGGTCCGGCAGGTCGACGCCCTTCCGCTCCCGCATGGCGGGGGCGATACGGCGCACCGGCACGGCCCGGTCCATGCACTCCACCGCCGTACGGGCGACCTGATCGGTCAGAGCGGCGAAGGAACCGGTCGATCCGCCTCGCACCGGTAGCGCGAACCCTGTGATCGTGCAGGCCACGAGCGATTCGAACGCGCGGCGCTCACGGTTGGCGTGGGAGATGTTGAACACGACGTCCGGCTGCCCGGACCTTCGCGCGAGCATCCGGGCCAGGGCCGCCGCCGTGACGACGAAGGGAGTCGTGCCGCGCTGCTTCGCCAGTCGCTCCACGGCGGCGCGTGTCCGAGCCGGCACGGTGAACATCACGGCGCCACCGCGCCCGCTCGCGCTCTTCGGCCGGGGCCTGTCCAGCGGCAGGTCGACCGTGAAGGGCAGACCGTCCAGTTCGCGCAGCCAGAACTCCAGCTTCCGCTCGTCGGCGGCCTTGTCGACCTGCTCGCGCTGCCATTGGGCGTACGCCACGGGCTGGTACGGCACGGCCGGCAGGGAGGCCGGGGGCTCACCCGTGACGGCCGAGCCGTAGAGCGCGGCGAGTTCCTTCAGCAGCAGGCTGACGGACCATCCGTCGCAGGCGGAGTGGTGCAGGACGAGGAGCAGCACCCAGGTGCTCTCGTCCGTGCGCAGCAGGCGCAGGGCCATGGGGATCCCGTCGGTGGGATCGATCGGTGTCTCGGCGGCCTCGGCGGCGGCCCGTTCCAGGGCGGTCCGCCGCTCCGGTGCCGGCCGCGCGGTGAGGTCCTCGACGGCCAGTTCCGCCGGCCGGGGCCGCAGCACCTCCTGCTCCCACCCCTCTCCGTTGCGGACCAGGCGGGTGCGCAGGCCCTCGTGCCGCTCGACGAGCCGGGTCAGGGCGGTGCGCAGTGCCGCCACGTCCAGCGTCCCGGAGAAGGTGATCCGCATGGCGACGTTGAAGACCTGGGGAAGGAGGTGGTCGGCGTGCACCGTGGCGAAGCGGGCCTGCTGGACGGTGGCGGGCGCCCGGCGCTCCACGGTGCCGGGCCCGCCATCGTGCCCGGACGGCCCGGGCCCGGCCGACTCCCCTGCGGTGTCGGCCAGTTGGGCCGTCATGGCCCGCAGCGTCGGCTCCTGGTAGAACCGCGCCATCGGGTACTCGCTGCCGAACTCCTCACGGACCCGGTTCACCAGTCGCATCGCGGTGATCGAGTCGCCGCCCAGGTCGTAGAACGAGGTGTCGGCCCCGATGCCGTCGGCGTCGACGGCGAACTCCTCCGCCCACAGCTCCCGGACCCTCCGCTCGATGTCCGTGCGGCGGCCTGCTTCTCGCACCTCCTGTGGCGCTTCCTGCCGCTCCCGCCTCGGTACCGCGGTGACGAGGTCGGGCGACGGCAGCGCCGAGCGGTCCAGTTTTCCGTTGCCCGTCACGGGCAGGGTGGACAGGATCCGCCAGGCGCGCGGCACGAGGTACTCCGGCAGCCGGGCCGCCAGTTCCTCGGCCATGAGGTCGGCGAACGCCTGCCGGTCGTCGGCAGATTCACCGACCGGGTCGGCGGGGACGACGTAGGCGGCCAGATACGCCTCGCCCCGGTCGTTGCGGCGGGCCTGCACGGCCGCCTCGCGCACGCCGTCCAGGCCGTTGAGCGCGCGGGACGCCTCCTCCGGCTCGACCCGGAAGCCGCGGATCTTCACCTGGTCGTCGGCCCGGCCGTGGAACTCCAGCTTTCCGTCCACGGTCCACCGCACGCGGTCCCCCGTGCGGTACATACGGGAGCCCTGACCGCCTCCTTGGCCTTCCGGGTCCGGCGCGAAGCGCTCCTCGGTGAGCTCTTGCCTGTGCAGATAGCCGAGGGCGACCCCCGGACCGCCGACGTGGAGCTCGCCCACGGTGCCGACGGGCACCGGGCGGCCGGACTCGTCGACCACGCTCAGCCGTACGTTGTCGACCGGGCGTCCCAGCGCGATCGGACGGACCGGGTCCTGGCTCTGATCCGGGCCCTCGGGCGTCACGGTTTCCACGGTGCACAGCACGGTGACCTCGGTCGGCCCGTACACGTTCACCGTCTCGTACCGTGCCTCGGGCCGTGGCCGGGTGCGCAGTACGTCACCACCCAGCAGCAGGTGACGCAGCGGAGGCTGGTCGCCCGGCGGCAGCCGCAGCACCTGCTCGCCCAGGGCCGTGGGCAGGATGGAGAACGTGACCGACTGCTCGGCGTACCACCGCGCCAGGGCCAACGGGTCCCTGCGCACCTCCTCGTCCGCGATCGTGACCGACGCGCCCGCGGTCAGCGCCGGCCAGATCTCCAGGATCGAGGCGTCGAAGCTCTGGCTGCACACGACGGCGCTGCGGTCGGCGGCGCCGTGGGCGAAGCGCCGGTGGTGCCACTGGCACAGGTCCACGACGGCGCGGTGCGGCAGGACGACGCCCTTCGGGGTGCCGGTGCTGCCCGAGGTGTAGACGACACAGCACGCCGAAGCGCCGCCGCCGGGGGTGGTCACGGTGTGCCCGGGGTTCCGCGGTGTGGCGTCGGGTGACACGGTGGTGACTCCCCCGGGCAGCTTCAGAGCGGCCGCCCCGGCCGGCGTCGACACCACGGTCCGGGCGCCGCACTCGGCGATCACCTGCTCGGCGCGTGCCCGGCCGAGGGACGGGTCGAGCGGCACGTAGGCGCAACCCGCTTTGAGGACCGCGAGCATGGCCACGACGAGGTCGGCGGAACGGGGCAGCCACAGGGCGACGACCTCGCTGCCGCCGCGCGTCCGTTCCGGCGCGCGCCGTTCCCTGAGGACGGCGGCCAGTCGTTCGGCCCGCTCGTCCAGGTCACGGTAGGTCAGCCGGGTGTCCCCGCTGATCACAGCCGTGCAGTCCGGATGCTCGGCGCTCTGGCGGGCGACCAGTGCGTGGACGCCGGTGTCCGCGAGCGGGCGGGACGGTCCCCGCTGCCAGGACGGTGGCACGGGCTGTCCGTCCGTGGCCGCCGGGGCGAGCCGGGACAGCGGTGTCTCCGGTGTGTCGACGGCCGCCACGAGCAGGTCCCGGAAGGTGGCGAAGAACCCCTCGACGGTGTCCTGGTCGAAGAGGTCGGTGTTGTACTCCAGATGGCAGCGCACGCCCTGCGGCTGGTCGGTGAAGTAGACGGTCAGGTCCGTCAGGGCCTTGTCCGGGCCGGCGTCCAGCGGTGTGGCCTCGATGCCGGGCAGTTCGAACCGGAACGGTTCGGTGCGCTGGAACTCGGCGAGTACCTGGAACACCGGCGTGCGGTCGGCCGCCCTCGGCGGGGCGAGCTCGCGCACCACCCTCTCGAACGGCACCCGGGCGTGGTCGTACCCGTCGAGGGCGACCGTGCGCACCCGGTCAAGGAGTGTGGTGAACGAGGGATCGCCGGAAAGGTCGAAGCGCAGCGCGAGGGTGTTCACGAAGAACCCGAGCAGGTGCTCGGCCCGCTCGGGCCGGTCCGAGATCGGGGTGCCGACGACGATGTCCGTCTGCCCGGTGACCCGGTGCAGCATCGTCGCGTACCCGGCGAGCAGGGTCATGAACAGGGTGCTCCGGCGGGTGCGGCTGAGTTCGCGCAGCCGCCGGGACAGTTCCGGGTCGAGGGTTTTGAAGAGGGCCCGGCCGTGGGAGGTCATCGTCGCGGGGCGCGGCCGGTCGGTGGGCAGGGCCAGTACGGGCAGTTCGCCGCCGAGCGTGCGCAGCCAGTAGCCCAGGTCCTCTTCGGCGTCGGGGCTGTCCGCGGAGACCGCACAGTCGCGGGCGTGGTCGGCGTAGCTCCAGGTGAGCGGGGGCAGGGCGGGGGCCGTGCCGTCGCGTTCGGCCCGGTAGAGAGCGGACAGGTCGCGGGCCAGGACGGTGGCGGAGGCGGCGTCGACCACGATGTGGTGCAGCGAGAGGACGAGGACGTGCTCCTGGTCGGCGAGCCTGACCAGTCGGGTGACGAACAGCGGGCCGTCCGTCAGGTCGAAGCGACGCGCGCTCTCCGCCGCGAGGACGTCCCGGAGCGCGGTCCGCGGGCTGCCGGTGCCGTCCACGACGTCGAAGTCGGGCTCGGCGGATTCCCGTACCACCTGCCGCGGTTCGCCCCGGGTCTCGCGGAAGACGGTGCGCAGTCCCTCGTGGCGGGCGACGAGGCCCTGCAGTGCCGTGCGCAGAGCGGGCACGTCGAGGGGGCCGTCGAGGCGGATCGCCTTGACCTCGTTGTAGGCGGTACGCCCCGGAAGCAGGCGCTCCAGGAACCAGATCCGTTGCTGGCCCGGGGACAGCGGGGCGTCATCGGCGGCGGGTGCTGCGGCTACTACCGTGGCGGGGACGGCGGGCGCGGGCGCGACAGGCAGCGGTTCGGCGGTGTTTCTCTCCCGGTGGCGGCGGCGCAGCGCGTCGAGGTGTGGGAGGCCCGCGCGCAGCTCGTCCGGCGCGACACCGAAGTCCACCAGGGCGACGATCTCGTCGGCGCCCGCCGCGGTCACCGCGTCCACCACCGGACCCACGCTGTCCACCGTGCCGATCAGGGCGCGCTGGTCGCAGTAACGGCCGTAGGCGCGGCGGAACACCACGTCCAGGTCGTCCTCGCTCAGGTCGGACAGGTCGACGCCCTGCCCGAGGCTGCTGGTGACACCGCTGAACAGCGACAGGGACGCGCGCATGTAGCGGGACAGCGGCTCGTACGCCTCGGTGCGCGCCCTGTCACGGTCTTCCGCGAGGTAGGTGTGCAGCAGGACGGCCACGGGCCCCGCGTCCGGGTCCAGGCCGTGCCGGGCCCGGGCGCGCCGGTAGCGGGTGATGTTCTCCTGGAGCTGTTCCACGCTCTGGGTCATCAGGTTGGTGACGATGCCCAGGTCGTGGCGGGCGGCGAGCTCGTACGAGGCGGGGTTGGCGACCACCGCGGTGTACAGGGGCGGAGCGTCCTGTACGGGCCGTGGGAACAGCCGCACCTCCGCCTCGCCGTCGCCGGTGGTGCGCCGCAGCGCGTCCCCGCGCCAGAACTTCCGCACCTGTTCCAGCTGTTCGTACATCAGCTCCTTGTGCCGGCCGAAGCGGTCGGGGAAGAAGACGAAGTCGTTGGCGTTCCAGCCACTGGCGACGCCGATGCCGACGCGGCCGCCGGAGAGGTTGTCGACCATCGACCACTCCTCGGCGACCCGGATGGGGTCGTGGAGCGGCAGCACGACGGAGCCGGCGTTCAGCCGGATGCGCTCGGTCTCGCGGGACAGCGCGGCCGCGAGCACCGCCGGGTTGGGGAAGAGGCCGCCGAAGGAGTGGAAGTGGCGCTCCGGCATCCAGAGAGCGTGGAAGCCGCTCCGGTCGGCGAACCGGGCGACCTCCATGAGGAGTTCGTACTGGCCGTGCCTGGGCGTCGAGGCGTCCTGCGGGTAGTCGCCGAAGAAGTAGACGCCGAAGTCGGTGGTGCGGGGGACGGCCGCGCTCGTGGGTGTTGTTGCCGTGCGGGATTCGTTGACGGCGGCGGCGTTCCAGGCCATGGAGGCAACGGGGGCAGGCACAGCCTCGGCCGACGCGACCGGCTCTGGTGCTGCTGCTCTGGGGGCCACCGGCTGCCCGCCCGGGAAGAATCCCGCCGACCGCAGCTCGCGCAGCGAGCCGCGCACCGCGTCCGCGACGAACTCGATGTCGCTGTCGGAGTGGGCGGTGGACAGGAAGAAGTTGCGCCACTCCCAGACGTGCACGCCGCGCAGCATCAGGTGGTGGTAGAGGAGTTCCATGTCGGCGTGGTGCTCGAAGCGGAACTGGGAGCCGAAGTGGCTCATGCGCAGCGGGTACTCCTCGGCCTCGAAGAAGCCGTTGAGCGTGGCGGCCAGCTCGGCGGTTCGCGCGTTCAGGCGTTCCTGAAGGCGCGGGCTGTGCTCCTTGAGGTGGGCCAGAACCGCACGCGCGGCGACCATCGACACGGGGTGCTGGATGTACGTACCGCCGAAGAACGTGGTGTCGGCGGGCGGGTAGCTGTCGTCGCCGTACGTCCAGTGGCCGCCGTCGACGCCGTCCATGATGTCGGCGCGGCCCGCGATGGCACCGATGGGGAAGCCGCCGCCGAGCAGCTTGCCGTAGGTGGCGAGGTCCGGTGTGACGCCGTACAGCTCCTGCGCGCCGCGCAGGGCCGGGCGGAAGCCGGTCAGCATCTCGTCGAACAGCAGGACGATGCCGTGGCGGCGGGTCAGCTCCCGCAGCTTCCGCACGAACTCGGCGGGCTGCAGGGAGGGATGTCTGCTCTGCACCGGTTCCACCACGACGGCGGCGATGCGGTCGGCATGCCGCTCGATCGTCTCCAGGGAGGTGTCGCTGCCGTAGTCGAGCACCAGCAGATCGGAGACGGCGCCGTGCGGGATGCCGCGGGAGACGGGCACGGTGATCTGGTCGGCGCCGGTGCCCGAGGTGCGGCCGAGAACGTTGTCGGCGTGGCCGTGGTACGCGCCCAGGAAGCTGACGATCTTGTCGCGGCCCGTGGCGGCGCGGGCGAGGCGGATGGCCGCGGCGTTGGCCTCCGTACCGGAGTTGGCGAAGGCCACCCGCTCCAGGCCGGTCAGCTCGGCCAGCAGTTCCGCCGCCTCACCGGTCTCCACGGCGCGGGGGCCGAGCTGGATACCCCGGGACAGGTGCTCTCGGACGGCGTCGGCGACGAAGGCCGGGTCGTGGCCGAAGAGCAGGACGCCGAAGCCCATGGTGATGTCGACGTACTCGTTGCCGTCGACGTCCTCCAGCCGGGCCCCGCTCGCCCGGCGGCCCGCGAGGGGGTACAGCATCTCCTTGGTCGCGCTGCGGAAGCCGACGACGGCACGGCTGTCGGCCAGGACACGGCGATGGCGCTGAGCGATCCGCTTCGAGGTGGGGGTCTTGGCGGTGTAGCGGCGTACGAGGTCGTCCAGGTGCTGCTGCTGGGACTGCGGGGAGGCGTCCCGGACCATGCCGGAGGTGCGGGCTACGGTCACCCGGGGGCCGTGTACGCGCTGTGGTTCGGCGGGGTGTTCCGTGGCCGGCGCTTCGCCACCCAGTTGCTCGGCGATGCGCCGCGAGAGTTCCTCCATGGCCGCCAGGTCCCGGCCCAGGGCCTCGGAGACGCCGTTCAGGCCCGTCACTTGGCCACCTTGCCGTTGAGTTGGAGGGTGGCCGAAGCGGTCTGGAGCGAGAGCAGCTGGGAGAGCTGGGACATCATCTGGAGCTGTATCTGCGATATCTGGTGGAGCTTGTGGGCGAGGTCCTCCAGCTCTTCCCGGGTCGCGTACTCGGGTGTGGCCGCGGGGGCGGTGACGGCGGGCGCAGGCTCCGGTGCCCGGACCGGTTCCGGTTCCCGGGGCGGCTCCGGCTGCGGCATCGGCGCTTCGACCCCCGGCATGCGGGCGACGATGAACTCCGCGAGCAGGCGCGGGGTACCCGTCTCCTCGAACAGCTGCCGCATCGTCACCTTGACCTGATGTTCCAGCTCCAGCTCACGCAGCACGCTGATCATCTGGAGCGAGTCGGCGCCGAGGTCGAAGAAGGACACGTCGCCGCTGATCCTCGACGGATCGTCGCCGAGGTGCCGGGCGGTCGACTCGGCGATGCTCCGGAGTACCCGCGCGACCGCTGCCTCTTGCTGTGCCAGTACCACTTCGGCTCCATTTCTCGCTGGTGTTCCCGTGCGCAGGGCCGTCAGTTCCGGCCCTGTCCAGTGGTCCTGGTGCTGGAATCGGTATCCGGGCAGCGGAATGCGCCTGCCGCCGCAGCCCGCCAGGAGTACCCGCCAGCCGATGTCCGCGCCCGCGCAGTGCAGGCCCGCCGCGGCGCCCCAGAGTGCGCCGAGCCCGGCGCCGCGCCGCAGGGAGGGAAGCGACCGCACGTCGGGCAGCGCCCGCCGGGCCAGACCGCTGAGCGTGGTGTGCGGCCCGATCTCGACCAGTACGTCGGGCTGTTGTCCGCCGATGCCGCGCAATGCCTCGTCGAAGCGGACGGGTTCACGGGTGTGCCGGACGAAGTGGTCGGCGTCCGGGGTCCAGCCGGGCGGGCGGGTCACGCCGTCCAGCGCGCTGACGAACGGGATTACCACCGGTCGCAGGGCCACCTCGCCGAGAACCGTCCGGAACTCCGCGAGCATCGGTTCCATCAGTGCGGTGTGGAAGGCGCGTGTCACCGGCAGCCGTTCACCCGGTATGCCGCGCTCGGCCAGCAGGGCGCACAGCCGGTCCACGGCCGTGACGGGCCCGGCGAGCACCTGGGCGCGCTCCCCGTTCGTCACGGCCGGCTCCAGGCCGGGCACCTCGGCGGCCAGGGCGAGGGCGGCCTCCCGGTCGAGCGCCACGGCGGCCATCGCGCCGGGCGCGCAGCGCTGCTGCATCAGCCGGCCGCGGGCGGCGGTGAGGCGCAGACCGTCGTCGAGCGACAGGGCTCCGGCCGCGTACAGCGCGGCGTACTCGCCGACGCTGTGCCCGGTCACGGCGTCCGGGTCGACGCCGGTGTCGTGCCACAGCCGGACGAGGGCGCACTGCAGGGTGAACAACGCGGGCTGCGCGGTGTCCGTTTCCCACAGAGGCCCGTCCCCAGGTGCGTGACCCGGCCCGCCCCCGGGGACGCCGTCCGCGGGCAGCCCGGCGAGCAGCGAGCCCCCGGTGAGGGCGCGGTAGTGGTCTTCGCAGGTGTCGAGCACCTCGCGGACGGCGGGGAACCGCTCGTAGAGGGCGGCGGCCATTCCGGGGTACGGGCTGCCCTGCCCGGTGAACTGGAACGCCACGCGGGCGGCGCCTTCCCGGGGTGTCGTTCCCGTGGTCACCGTCCCCTGGGCAGTGCCCGCGAGCCAGGTGTCGAGGGCGCCGGCGAGGGCGGCCGGGGTGGAGCCCCGGGCGGCGATCCGGTGGCGGCCGTGGGCGCGGCCGAGGGCGGCGGTGGTGACGAGGTCCGCCATGGGGGTGCCGGGCCGCTGCCGTAATCGGTCGCGGAAGGCGCGGGCGTTGTCCACGAGGGCGCCCTCGCTGCTTCCGGAGACCAGGAGTACGTCCGGCGGCGGGGCCGTGGCGGTCCGGGGCGCGGGTTCGGGAGGCTGTTCGAGGACGAGGTGGACGTTGGTGCCGCCGACGCCGAGGGAGGTGACGCCCGCGCGGCGGGGTGTGTCGCCCTCGGGCCAGGGCCGGGCGGCGCGGGGTATGTAGAAGGGGCTGGGGTCGAGGTCGATGCCGGGGTTGGGCTCGGTGAAGTTCGCCATCGGCGGGATGACGCCGTGCTTCAGGACCAGCAGGGTCTTGACCAGTCCGGCCAGTCCGGAGGCCGCGTCCAGGTGACCGATGTTGGCCTTGGTCGAGCCGAGGGCGCAGTAGCCGGTGCGGTCGGTGTCCTCGCGGTACGCGGCGGTGGCGCCCTCGAACTCGATCGGGTCGCCCTTGAGCGTGCCGGTGCCGTGGGCCTCCAGGTAGCCGATGGTGTCCGCGCCGACGCCCGCACGCTCCAGGGCCTGGCGGATGGCCGCGCGTTGGCCCTGTGCGCTGGGGGCGGTGTACGCCTTCTTGCCGGACCCGTCGTTGCTGATGCCCCAGCCACGGACGATCCCGTGGATGGTGTCGCCGTCGGCTACGGCTCTGGCCAGCCGCTTCAGTACGACGGCCAGTACGCCGGTGCCTCCCACGGTGCCGTCGGCTCCGGCGTCGAAGGCCCGCACTCGGCCGGACTTGGAGAGGATCGAGCCCTTGACGTAGCGGTAGCCCAGGACTTGGGGCACATGGACGGCGGTGGCGCCGGCGAGGGCGATGTCGCAGTCGCCCATGAGGAGCGACTGCGCGGCGAACTGCACGGCGGCGAGGGAGCTGGAGCAGCCGGTCTGGACGCTGACGGCGGGGCCGGTGAGCCCGAGCCGGTAGGCGACGCGGGTGGCCGTGAAGTCGCTGTAGTTGCCGAACGTGATCTGCATGCCGGTCATCCAGTCGTCGACGGACCGGCCGGGCAGGACGTTGTTGAGGAGGTAGCTCTGCAGGGCGTACAGGTGGTAGCCCGTACTGGCGTAGACGCCGACCCGGGTGCCGTCCCGCTCGTCCGGGTATCCGGCGTTCTCCAGGGCGTGCTGGGCGCATTCCAGGAACATGCGCTGCTGGGGGTCGGTGAGTTGGGCCTCGCGGGCGCTCATCGCGAAGTGGTGGGCGTCGAAGCCGGTGATGTCGTCCAGGACGGCGGAGGCGCCGACGAAGTCCGGCGCCCGGTACTGCTCGGCGGGGACACCGGCGGAGGCGAGCTCCTCCTCGGTGAAGCGGGTGACGCAGTCCGTGGCGTCGTGGATGACGCGCCAGAACTCCTCGGGGGTGTCGGCGCCGGGCAGCCGGAAGGCCATCCCGATGACGGCCATGCGCGGGTCCGGATCGTACGTGGTCATCGGCTGCGCCCCTCCTCGACGGTCGTCGCCAGACGTAAGGCCATGAAGACTCTGCTCCGCACGAAGGATGTGAAAGGACGTGAAGCTGATGCGATCGCACCCAAGCAGACCCGGTCGCACATGATCAAGACCCGAGGAGACGCCCCGACGAAATCCGGCCCGCATTTGGCGATTTCCCCCTGGCCCCGAACCGAGCGCGCGGCACAGCTGGTACGTCGGGCCTGATCAGCGCCGACAGGGCTGAACGGGCAGGCGCCCTCAGCGGGTGTTCCGTGGGGCGCCGCTCCGCGGACCTGTCAGGCGGTGACCCAGTAGGTGCGTGTGTTGGTGAACTCGCGGATGCCGGCGGCGGCCAGTTCACGGCCGTAGCCGCTGCGCTTGGTGCCGCCGAAGGGCAGGCGTGGGTCGGAGGCGACGATCGCGTTGACGAAGGCCGCTCCGCTGGTGACACGCCGGGCGAGGGCGACGCCACGGCCGGGGTCGGCCGTCCAGACGCTCAGGCCGAGCCCGAACACGGTGGCGTTCGCGAGTCGTACGGCGTCCTTGTCGTCCCGAGCGACGGCGAGGGCGGCGAGCGGCCCGAAGGTCTCCTCGTCGAAGGCGGGCATGCCCGGTCCGGTGTCGGCCAGGACGGTCGGCCGGTAGAAGTAGCCGTCGCCGGGGAGCGGTGCGCCTCCGGTCAGCAGGCGGGCCCCGGCAGCGACGGACTCCTCGACCTGTCGATGGATCGCCGCCCGCAGGTCGTCGCGGGCGAGCGGGCCCACCTGGGTGTGATCGGCTTGCCCATCTCGGTGACGGCCAGAGCGGCGAGGCGGTCCTTGTGCTGGCGGAGGGTACGGGCCAGTCGGGCGGCGCGGGCGGCCCGTTCGCCGACCGGTGCGAGGGCCCAGGCGCGGGCGGCGGCATGGGCTCGTGCCACGGCGCCCTCCGTGCGGGCCTCGTCCCAGCCGTCGTACGTGGCCAGCGGCTCACCGGTGGCGGGGTTGTTTTCTGGGGCGGATGAGCCTGTGGTGTGACGTGGCACGGGAAGGTTTCGTTGGTTCTTCGAGGCTCGTTCTCGGGGGGTATGGCTCTGTGGCGGGTTGTTACGAAAGAGTCAGTTCTGTCCCTGGAGGAATTCGTCCAGATCGTCAAGCCGCGGATGGTGGGCATGCGGCAGGAGATGTGCCGGGTACCGCGCTGCGGACGGCCGGCGAAGTCGGCCCAGGTGGCACTGTGCGATCCGCACCACCGTCAGCGGGTGGACACCCTAAAGCTGATCATGGAGGACTTCCTCGCCCACCCCGCGGTCATCCCGCGGGCGAGCACGGGGCAGTGCGAGGTGGAGGTCTGCTACCGGCTGCGTGACTACGACACTTCGCGCTACTGCCAGGCACACTCGCTGCGGCTGAAGTCCGCCCGCAGACGCGGTGAGGTGAGCGACGAGGAAGTATGGCGGCGTACGACCTCGGCCATCCCGATCGTGAGCTGTGTCTGCGGGGACTGCCGGACCGGGTCGTCGCGGAGATCCTCTACGGGCTGCAGGCCCGCACCGAGGCGGGTATCAGGATCGACCTGCCGCGCCGACGGGGCAAGCGGCCCGGCAGCGCGGTCCAGCCGTACGTAACGGCGATGAACCTGCTGTCGGAGAGCCTGCGCCTGCAGCGTGAGGACGGCGGAAACCACCGAGGCTGACCACTTGCATGTGGCGGCAGTGCTCGCCGACATGGGCGTACACCGAGCCGTGCGTACGCGGACCCGCTCGGCGCGGCTATGCGTGACCGAGAGGTGCGTCGCTTCCGCCGTCGATGAGGTTCGCCTGGGCTTTGCTGCCGTGGAAGTCGCGGGAGCGCTGCGCGGTGCCGAAGCCTCCATAGGGGTAACCGCCGTGCTGCGGTGCGTTGACGGTGTTGAGGGCGGCGGTGGTATCGGCGTCGAGGTGCAGTTCGGCCGCACCGAGGTTCTCGGTGAGGTGGGTGAGGGTGCGGGCGCCGACGATGGGAGCGGTCACTGAGGGCTGGTCGGCTGCCCAGGCCAGGGCGACCTGGCTGGGCGTCGCGCCGGTCTCGCGGGCGATGCGGACGACCGCGTCGATGGTGTGCCAGTTGCGGTCGGAGGCGGCGTACTCGGCGGAGACCCACTGGTAGAGCTCGTCTTCGGAGCCTGCGCGGGTGTCGGCGGCGGGGGTGCTGCCGCGCTGGTACTTGCCGGTGAGGAATCCGCCGGCGAGCGGGGACCAGGGCAGCAGGGAGACGTTGTTGTGCAGTGCGGCGGGGATGACTTCGTATTCGCTCTCCCGGGAGAGCAGGCTGTACTGCTGCTGGAGCGTCACGGGCACGTGGGTGCCCATCTGCTGTGCGGTGGAGAGGGTGAGCTGGAGCTGCCAGCCGGTGAAGTTGGACAGTCCCAGGTAGTTGATTTTTCCCGCGTGGACGGCGTCGTCGAGGAAGGACAGCGTCTCCTCGATCGGCGTCAGGGGGTCCCAGGCGTGGATCTGGTACAGGTCGACGTGGTCGCGTCCGAGGCGGCGCAGGGATCCGTCCAGTGATCGGCGCAGGCGTCGCCGTGTGGAGCCGAGGCTGTTGACGTCGGTGCCGGTGCCGTAGCGGCCCTTGGTGGCCAGGACGACGCGGTCGGTGACGTCGCTGGGGCGGCTGGCGAACCAGCGGCCGATGATCTCTTCGCTGCTGCCGCCGCCGTAGACGTTGGAGGTGTCGACCAGGTTGCCCCCGGCGTCCACGAACGCGTCCAGGAGCGCGAACGCCTCGTCTTCAGGGGTATGGACGCCGAAGTACATCGTGCCGAACGCGATGCGGGAGATGGCGGTTCCGGTGTTGCCGAGCTTGCGGTACTCCATGGTGCTCCTTGTCGTTGTGCGGCTCACGCCGCGGTGGGGGGAGAGCTGCGGCGGGCTCGGGACGACCTGGACGGTTCGTGGCATCGGTCGGAGGCGGCGACCGGCTTCTGTGGGTCAGGGGGCGGCGGTGTCACCGTCCCCCGAACAGACTGGACGTCATCGCCTCCGCGCCGACTTCAGCCCGCTTGGCGGGCCTTGGGGTTCCCCGGGCCGCCTCAGTGGTGCCGGGGGTGCGCGGTGAGGGCATCGAGGTTGATGGTTCCGCGCTGCAGTTTCGCGTCGTGGGGTGCGTTGAATCCGGCATTGGCGATGAACAGTTCATTGCCGCGTACGGCGGTGGTGGTGGGTGAGGCGAGGCCGTCGTCGACGGTCAGGGCGGTCTCGTGGGTCCCGTTCGGGTGCACGACGCTGACCCGGTCAGTCGGGTCGTTCTGCGCGGCGAAGACCGTGTCGGAGTGATTGTTGAGGAAGGAGAAGTCGTCGAAGTCGGGGAGGTTGTCTGCGACGGTGTGGATGCGGCCGGGGGTCCCGTGGGCGGTGACCGGGATCCTCAGCAGCTTTCCCTGGCTGTAGTTGCTCACCCATACGGCGCCCTCGTGGAAGCGGACGCCGTTCACGCCCAGCGGCAGGGAGCCGTCGGGGTCGGCTGCGAGCGCCGGGCCGTTCAGCCAGATCTTCGCCGGTCCACCGGTAGCGGGCACGGCCCATACCGTGCCGTTGTAGCTGTCAGCGGCGTAGAGGGTACGGCCCGCCCGATCGATGGCCAGGCCGTTGGGCAGGCCATCGGGCAGGGCTGCCAGACGCTGGGGGTGGCCATGCGGGGGCAGTTTCCAGGTCCCGTTCCGGGAGGCGTCGTCGGAGTCCACGTTGTAGTAGACGGTGCCGTCGCTGCCGCGGGCGTTGCCGGTGATCTGATCGCCCAGGTGCCCGCCGACGAGGGTGGTGCGCTGTCCGGACGAGGTGATGCGGATCAGCTTCGGCGGCTTGTTCGCGGGGACCCCCAGCAGGGACACGGTCAGGGAGCCGTCCGGGTCGACGGTGATGTTCTCGGGTGAGTCGCCGGAGGCGAAGTCGAACGCGGCCGCGGTCTTCACCCGGGTGATGACCGGCTGCGTACGGTCTCCTCCGGCGGCCGCGGACGCGGACGGGGGCGAGACGAGAACAGCCGCGAGAGCGGGGATTGCTGCGACGTGAGCGAAGCGAATGCGCATGGTGTTGCTTCCTGTGAAAGCGGCTGGAGGACGACGGAGCGGTGTCCTGCGTCTCCGGGCCGGGCGGTGCCCGGCCGACCACCTGGTGGCCGGGGAAGGTAACTGGGGGTGGGTGACTGCGGGAGTGAGGCGCGGCGCGGCATCAGGTGTCGAACCGCACTCCGCCGAGCCACGTGACCTTTTCGGGGTCGTGGTGGTCGAAGATGTGGCTGCGGCCGGTGTCCAGGCCGGCGATGCGTGCCATCTCGTCGTCGGTGAGCTGGAAGTCGAAGACGTCGAGGTTCTCTGCCATGCGTTCGGGCCGCACCGACTTCGGGATCACGACGATCTCGCGCTGGACAAGCCAGCGAAGGGCGATCTGAGCGACGGACTTGTCGTGGGCGCGGGCGATGTCGACGAGCACGGGGTTGTCGAAGAAGCCCTGGCCGCCTTCGGCGAGCGGTCCCCAGGACTCGTGCCGGACGCCGTGCTGACGCATCAGGTTCTGGTCGCCCGTGCGCTGGAAGAACACGTGCGTCTCGATCTGGTTGACGGCGGGGACGATCTCGTTGTGGGTGATGAGGTCGGCAAGCCGGTCGGGGTAGAAGTTACTGACGCCGATCGCCCGGGTGCGGCCGGCCCGGTTGAGGTCCTCCATGGCCCGCCAGGCGCCGTAGTAGTCGCCGAAGGGCTGGTGGGTCAGGTAGAGGTCGAGGTAGTCGAGACCGAGGCGGTCGAGCGAGCGGTCGAAGGCGTGCATGGCGCTGTCCTGGCCGTAGTCCTGGATCCACAGCTTGGTGGTGATGAACAGTTCGTCGCGGGGGATGCCGCTGGCGGCGATGGCCCGGCCCACGGCGCGCTCGTTCTCATACGCCGAGGCGGTGTCGAGCAGGCGGTAGCCGGCTTCGAGCGCGGCTTCCACCGCCTGCTGGGTCTGGTCTTCGGGGATCTGGAAGACGCCGAAGCCGAGAATCGGCATCTGCACGCCGTTGTTGAGGGAAATGTGGGGGATCTTGCTGGTCATGGCTGAGACCTTCGCTTTCTGGCTGTGGGGGGCGTCGGCCGGGCAGCAGCCGTCTGCTCAGCGGTGCTTGACTCCGGCCTGGGCGGAAGTGGCGAGGGTGGGTTCGGTGACGGGGACGTCGCCGAGGGCCTGGTCGACGGTCGCCAGCAGGGCGTCCGACAGCTTCGCGCCGGAGGCGGCGGCGTTGGCGTGGACCTGTTCGGGGCGGGAGGCGCCGGTGATGGCGGAGGCGACTTCGCTGCGGCGCAGGACCCAGGCCAGCGCCAGGGTGGGCATGCTCATCCCGGCCTGCTCGGCGATGGGCGCGAGGCGCTGGACCGCCTCCAGGATGGCGTCGCTGTAGACGAGGTCCTGGGAGACCGCCATCGTCTCGGTGGCGAACCGGCTCCCTTCGGGGACGGGCTGGCCGGGCTTGTACTTGCCGGTCAGGACGCCCTGGGCGAGGGGGGACCAGACGATCTGGGAGATGCCGTTCGCGGCGCACAGGCCGAACACCTCGGCCTCGGGGGCCTGCCAGAGCATGGAGTACTGCGGCTGGGAGGAGACGAACAGGTCAGGGCCGGCGATGTCGATCGCGGCCTGGACCTGCTCGGGGGTCCACTCGCTGAAGCCGAGGTAGCGGACCTTGCCCTGCTCGACGACCTTCTGGAACGCCTCGATGGTGTCCTCGATCGGCACGGACGGGTCGAAGCGGTGCGCCTGGTACAGGTCGACGTAGTCGGTCTTCAGGCGCGTGAGGGAGGCGTCGATCTGCTGGGCGATCTGGGCGGGAGACAGGCCCTTGTCGGCCGGGTCGTCGGACATCGGGCCCCAGACCTTGGTGGCCAGGATGTAGGAGTCGCGGGGGTGGGCGGAGAGGATCTCGCCCCATGCCGTCTCGGCGGCTCCTCGCCCGTAGACGTTGGCGGTGTCGAAGAAGTTGATGCCGGCGTCGAAGGCCGCTTCGACGCAGGCACGGGTCGCGTCGGCCTCGATGCCGCCGGCGTAGGTCAGCCACGAGCCGAGGGAGATCTCCGAAACCTGGAGGTCCGAGCTGCCGAGTGTGCGGTACCGCATGGATGCTCCTTGCTGGTTCGGTGTTCGGTGCAAGTCCCCTGGTCAGCGTCGGCGGGCCGCCGGTTCCAGGGCGGGGTTGGCGAAGCTGCTGTCGGCCGGGGTGATGACCGTGCCAGGGCGACGGGGGCGGCGATGCAATCCAAGACCACGGAGTCCAGGACCACGTCGGCCGCGGGCAGCGGAGTCTCCAGATGCTGGAGCGTGCGCGGGCCGATGAGGACCGAGACGACCGCGGGATGGTCGCCGGACAGGGAGGGCCCGGCCTCCCCAAGCGGTGTCAGCTCCGCGCTGATTCCGTCTTGCGGTGAGAGGCGGCCAGTAGGCCCAGCGGCAGCAGGGCCGCGAGGGCGAAGGCGAAGCCGACCAGCGACGGGCCCTTGAGGCCCAGGCTGGAGGTCAGGGCGATGCCGCCGATCCAGGAACCCGTGGCGATGCCGACCTGGAACGCGGACGTGGCCAGGGCCATGGGCAGGGACCGGCCGGCTCCGGCGATGTGGACGACCTCGCCGACCACGATGGGGTTGTTGGCGAAGCCGGCTGCGCCGAGCAGCACGACCAGGACGACGGCCACGACGCTGTTGGTCGCCCACAGGGTGATGGCGCCCAGGATCACGGCCGTGACTGCGGTGGCCGGGATCAGCGTGGTGTAGGGGCGGCGGTCGCCGAGGCGCCCGCCGACCGTGGTGCCGGCCAGCGCGCCGATGCCGAAGCCGAGCATCGCCAGCGGCACCACGGCCGTCGCGAGGTGGGCCCGCTCGGTCAGCAGCGGGGCGACGTAGCTGTAGGCACCCATGATGCCGGCCTGGATGAGTGCGGTGGCCAGGTAGACCAGCCACAGGCGCGGATGCTTGAGCGCGGCCGTCTCGGCGCGCAGGGAGCTGTCGGCACGTGTGGTGTCGGCGGGCACCCTGCGGGCCACCACCACGGCGGCAGCCACGGCGAAAGCGGCGAGCATCCAGAAGGGGGTCTGCCAGCCGCCCAGCTGGCCGGCTGCCGTACCGAGCGGGACGCCGACGATGTTGGCGAGGGTGATGCCGCCGACCATGACGCCCGTGGCGCGGGTGCTGGCGGCCGGTCCCGCGGCGGCGGTCGCCACCACCGCGCCCACGGCCCAGAAGGTTCCGTTGCCCAGCGCGGCAGCGACCCGGCCGACGAGAGCGAGCCCCAGGTTGGAGCTGAGCGCGCTGACGACGTGACCCGCGGCGAAGACCAGCAGCGCGGCGACCAGGGCCGAGCGACGCGGCAGGCGCTGGGTCGCTATGGACATCACGGGCGCGCCGATCATCATGCCGACGGCGAAGGCGGTGATCAGCATCCCGGCGCTGGAGATGCTGACACCGAGGGTGCCGGAAATCTGCGGCAGCAGGCCGGAGACGACGAACTCGCTGGTGCCCATGATGAAGGCGATGGCACCCAGCAGCCACACCACCGGCGGCAGCTTGACTTTCCCGGCAGGCGCTGCCGTGCCGCCGTCACCCGTGAGGGGTGCGGCTGCCGAGGTGTCCGGCTTCGTGGAAGAGGGGGAACTCACTGACGATCCTTTCAAGAGAGCTGGCGCGGGCCCCGGTCATCCGGAGGCGTTCCGGTAAATCGGCATGCGCGCCGTAGGTGGTGCGAGCGGAGCAATTCAGGCCCGCCGCAATCCACGAAACCAGCAGCCGAGCCCGGCAGACAGTCACGCTTGTGAGGGGTAACAGCAGGGACCCCCTCATGACGAGAAGGTGAGCGTGTACACGGCGAATCGGGGTAAACGGCCGCGGCACGGGAGGTGGGCGGTCTCGATGGCCGGAGCTGACGTGACGCCGGGTGCGGCGGGCGTGAGATGCAGCGGGCCGAACGGCCTGAGGGCGGTGCTGGGGCGGGGAGTCCCGCAGGGGCCAGCTGGCGTCAGCGCTCGGTGTGGGCCTGAGAGGAGGCCGCGTCCCGGTTCCGGCTCGCTGCCAAGCTGGCCAGCAGCTTCAGGGCGTCCGCGGCCGGGGTGCCGGGGTCGGCGCTGTACACGGTGATGGACAGCCCCTGTTCACCGGGCAGGTCCAGACTTTCGTGAACCAGCTCCATCTCGCCTACCGCCGGGTGGTGGAACCGCTTGGTTCCCTCGGTGAAGACGTGCACGTCGTGCGCGCCCCACATGGTGCGGAAGGCGTCGCTGCGGGTGGACAGCTCACCGATCAGGTTCGACAGCTCCCGGTCGTAGGGGTTGTTGGCTGCCTCGACACGCAGCACCCCGACTCCGTCGCGGGCCACGCGTTCCCAGTCGGGGAACAGCCGGGTGGCGCGGGGGTCGAGGAAGACGAACCGGCAGGTGTTGGCCGGCTCCACCTCGAAGACCTCGCTGAGCAGAGCGCGGGCGAGCGGATTGGCCGCCAGGAGGTCCATGCGGTTGTTGCGCACGTACGCCGGCTGGTCGTGCAGGGCCTCGACGATGCGCAGCACACTGGGCCGCACGATGGCCTTCTTCGGGCGGCGCCGGAGCCGGGCCGCACTGGTGTTGGCCGCCCGGGCCAGGGCGTAGAGGTGATCCCGCTCGGTGTCGTCCAGGCGCAGCGCCTGGGCGAGGGCGTCCAGGACGCTGTCGGAGACCCCGGAGAGGTTGCCCCGCTCCAGGCGCGTGTAGTACTCGACGCTCATCCCGGCGAGCATCGCGACCTCACCGCGGCGCAGCCCGGGCACACGCCGCTGCCCGTACACCGGCATGCCCGCCTGCTCCGGCGTGATCTTGGCGCGGCGGGACTTGAGGAATGCGCTGACCTCGGCCCGGTTGTCCATGGATCCCAGCGTAGGAAAACGAAGCGATCAGTGGGGGTCCCTGTCAGTACCCCTCACAGCACGGACTCCCACGACAGGGCCGGAGCGGAGTTCCTTGCTACCGCGCTGTCGTCGACCCGGCCGCAGTCGGCCTGAACTTCGAGGCACTCGTCTTTGCCACTCTGCGCTGGGAGACCCCCGATACCGTCACGGCCTTCGAAGAGGCCACGGCCACCGTCGCGTCCAGCCCGCGGACGAAGCGGCGGCTGTCAGCGAGCCCGACTACCTCCTGCGGGTCGCGACCACCGACCTGGTCGCATTCCAGGAGCTGTACGACCAGCAGCTCGCCCGACTGCCGGGGTAGTCCAGCGTCTGAACTCCGCCCTTGTCATAAAGAACGTCATCAACGACCGTCCCGTGCCCGAGAGTTAGTCCTCACCGGACTGTTGCGCTGAATCGCTCGATCCAGCGATGGCGCGACAGCTGTTGCACTCGATAGCGTGAGGCTCACCGGCGTTGAGCGTGCGGCATAGGACGGCCCCTCGCATCGAACGGGAATGCATTCACTCGTGCATCCACTCGTGCCTGCATTCTGTATCCAGACCTGTATACAGCAATCGAGCCACGGAAACCACAGACCTGAGCGGACGTGGACGGACGGTCCCCGGGGAACCCTCGCGCTGCGACTCAGCCCGCGACGTCCACCTGGACGTCCGCCCCAAGTGTCAGATCCTGGCTGGTCAGGCTGTCGATGAGCGCCTGGAGGGTCTGCGCGAGGTGGTGCCGGCAGGCCGCCTCCGCCGCCTGAGCGTCTCCCAGCGCGATCGCCTTCAGCATCGCGCGGTGCTCCTCCAGCGACGTCAGCATGCGGCGCGGCCCACTGTGCGAGAGATGGCGCAGGCGTACGGTCTGACCGCGCAGGTCGCGGATCGTGCGGGCCAGGTACGGGTTGCGGCACGCGGCGATGACCGCCTGATCGAAGCCCTCACTGATGTCGTAGAACTTCTGGTACGAGCGGACCTGCGCGGCGGCGTCCAGCGCACGGAAGGACGCGTCGAACTCCTCCAGCCGCTCCAGCAGTTCACGGAACGGCACCAGCACCCGCTCGTCGGCCGCGCCCGCCGTCGCGACCGACGCGGCCGCACGGGGCTCCAGCAGCATCCGGAACTCGAACAGGGCCCGCACCCCGCCCAGCGAGATGGGGGCCACCCGGGCCACCTCGCCCGGCACGAAGTCGACCAGACCGTCCCTGGCCAACCGCCGAATGGCCTCCCGCACGGGCGTGCGCGAAGCGCCCAGCTCCTCGCCCAGCTGGACCTCGCTGAGCTTGGCGCCCGGGCGCAGCCGCAGCGACTCGATGTCGCCCTTCAGCCGCTCGTAGACCGCTTCGCTCTTACCAGTCGCCCGAGCCATGGATCTCCTCACCGTCCCGCCGCACACTTCGCTGTATACAGCCTAGCGCGGTGTCCATCTCGCCGGTGCGGACGTCGGTCGCAGTCAGGTCGGGAGTTCCTCGTGATCTCGGTGGCGGGCACAGGAGGCCACGACCACGAAGGGCCACAGGGACTGAACGGACGTCACGATGCGTTCGGCGACACCGACGGCACCGTGCCCCTGCATTTCGACCCAGAACCATGCTGCGCCCACGCCCATCAGCGCGGTCACCACGAGGGAGGGTGCGGGTCGCAGCCCCCACGGTGTGGCTGCCCTGCGGTCGGCGGCCAGGACCGGCCACACCGCCAGAAGAGTGAACCCGGTCACCGTGACCGAACCGTGGCGCAGGGAGCCCCCGCTGCTCGGTGCCGGGAGCAGCGCCACCACCAACGCCGCCACTCCCCCGGCCCCCAGCGCCACGCGTCCGGCGAGCGCTGCCGGGCGCAGCCCCCAAGCGGTCAGCAGGTGACAGGCGCCGAGGGCGACCAGCGCTCCCGTCATCACCCAGAACCCCGGAGCGCCGTAGGCCGCCAACACGCTGATCGTCTGAGTGACAGGGTCGTATCCGGAACCCTCGAGCAATCCCGCGATCGTCCAGCCTCCGGCCCACAGGACGGGCGCACACCCCGACGAGAGCAACGCCCACCTAGGCACAAGTCGCATCAGCCCACCGTAAAACACCCGAACTCCCCGCCGGTGCGCACACGCGCGTCTTCGCAGAACAGCTGCAATGTGCGGCCTGAAACGGCTGCGCCCGGGGTAGACGAACAAGCAAGTGATCACTACCTGGAAGTCCAGGGAAGGGGGGACTCATGTCCACAGTCATCCAGCGCATCAAGCAGTTCGCCAAGAGCCCGCAAGGACGCCGCACGATCGACACGGCACGGCGAGCCGCAGCGGACCCGCGCCGCCGTGCTCAGGCGCAACGCCTGCTCGACCGACTGCGCAAGCGCAGGTGAGCCGCGGGTTCAGCCGACGAGCGGCACGGACGGGACACCCGGCGGCATGTTGAACGGCGTGACCACCTGAATCACCGAGGGCAGTGAGGGGCCGTCGTCGGGCAGTGCCTGGCGCGCGCGCATGATGACCTGGCAGGCGCGGCGCATGTCCTGGCGCAGGTCGTGATGGAGGACCGCGGACAGGCGGCGCTCGCGCAGGAGACGGGTGTTGTCGTGGTCGAGGTCGTGGGCGATGAACACCGCGCACTCCCGCTCGAGCGCGTCGAAGGCGTCGAGGGTCGCCAGGTTGCCCCCGCCCACGGAGTAGACGGCGATGATGTCCTCGTCGCGCTTGAGCGCCTCGAGCACGAGATCGTGCTGGGTGGCGTCCAGACCGTCGCTGTCGGTGACCTCCACCAGGGAACGCTTCGGGTCCGCGAGGCGCATCGCGCTGCGGAAGCCCATCTCACGCTCCTCCTCGCCGCGGAAGGAGCCGCGGCTGATGGTGGTGAGCACGTTGCCGGGCCGGCTGCCGAGCCACTGTCCGAGCAGGTAGGCGGCGGTGGCGCCCGCCGCGCGGTTGTCGATGCCGACGTACGCCAGACGCGCGCTGTGCGGCACGTCGGTCACCAGGGTGACGACGGGGACGCCGGCCGCGATCAGTCGCCCGACGGCGGCTGCGATCTCCGGCTCGTCGGGGGCCTTGAGGATCACGCCCTGAGAACCACGCTTGGCGATCTTGTCCAGGGTGCCCACCAGCTCGTCGGGAGGGCAGGTCTCACGGAAGTGGAAGCGCGACCGCACGAGAGCCGGATGCAGGGAGGGCAGTTCGGCCTCCAGCGCGTCCCGTACCGCGGTCGAGAAGCGCTCCGGGGCCTGCATCACGATGTCGATCATGAAGGTGCGGCCGGCGATGCGGACCTGGGTCTGCTGGCGGTCCAGGTCCTTGATGGCTTCCCGCACCTCTCTGATGGTGCTCTCCCGCACATTGCCCCGCTGGTGGAGGACGCGGTCGACCGTGGCCGTGCTCAGTCCGGCCTGACGGGCGATTTCCCTGATCGGGTAGGGGTGACGCATGACTGATCCCCCACGCTGATGATGGAGTTTTGATGTACCGCCAAGCATTGAATGATGGGTTCGGGTTCTCAACACTGGCAGAAACGCACGGACTGCGAAAGGACCTGCGATGTCCCCCACCGGTGCGGGAGCGCGTACTTGGCTGACCGAGGCGGACTGCGACCTCGATGCGTTCCGCTCACTCGTGGAGCAGCGCACCGACCCCGCCGATCATCCTTCGGCGGAGCGGGTGGAGCAGAACGTTCCGCTCTACGACAGCGAGCGGCTCCGCTCCCTGGCGGCCACCGGCGAGGGCCGGCGAGCCGTGCAGGAGGAGTTGGTCCGCACACTGCTGGACGGGCCCGGCATCGTCGTGCTGAAGCGTGCCTTCGCCGACGCCGGTGTGGTGGACGGCATGTCGGAGGCCTTTTTCGCCCTGATCGAGGAGGAGCGTGCTTCCGGTGCGGCCCGCGGTGACCACTTCGCCAAGCCGGGCGCCAACGACCGGGTCTGGAACGCGCTGGACAAGGTCGCCGTACGGGCACCGGAGGTGTTCGCCGACTACTACGCCAACGACATGCTGGAGCTGGTCTGCGAGGCCTGGCTCGGCCCCGCCCACCAGGTCACCTCACAGGTCAACGTCGTCAACCCCGGCGGCGCCGCGCAGAGCGTGCACCGCGACTACCACCTCGGCTTCCTCTCCCAACAGCGCGCCGCCTCCTACCCCGCGCACGTCCACCGCCTCTCCCCCGTGCTGACCCTCCAGGGCGCGGTGGCCCACTGCGACATGCCCACCGAGTCCGGCCCGACGCTGTACCTGCCGCACTCACAGAAGTACGAACCCGGGTATCTGGCCTGGCGCCTGCCGCAGTTCGTCGCATACTTCGACGCCCACCACGTCCAGCTCCCCCTGGACAAGGGCGACGCCGTCTTCTTCAACCCGGCGCTCTTCCACGCCGCCGGACACAACCGCTCGGCCGGCATCCGACGCATGGCGAACCTGCTGCAGATCTCCTCCGCCTTCGGTCGCGCCATGGAAAGCGTCGACCGCCAGGCCATGACCAACGCCCTCTACCCGGTCCTGCTCCGGCGCAAGTCCGAAGGCGCCCCGGAAGACTGGCTACGCCGTGTGATCGCCGCCGGCGCCGAGGGCTATCCCTTCCCCACCAACCTCGACCTCGACCCACCGGTCGACGGTCTCGCCCCGCCCTCCCAGGCGGACACCGTCTGGCAGGCCGTCACCGAGGGCTGGAGCCCGGAACGGCTGCGCCAGGAACTGCAGGCGGGCGCCAAGCGCCGCCGGAGCTGAAGCCGAAAGGGACACAGCACTCATGGGACTGCTTGAGACCCCGCTACTTGAAGACCTGGTCGTCCTCGTCAACGGCGGCAGCCAGGGCGTCGGCGCGGGCGTCGTGCGGGCCGCCGTACGGGAAGGCGCGACCGTCGTCTTCACCGGGCGCCGGGCCGAGGTGGGCGAGAAGCTCGCCGCGGACACGGGCGCGCGCTTCGTGCGGGCGGACCTCTCCGATCCGGCGCAGGCGCGCGACAGCGCCGTACAGGCCGTGAATGCTCATGGGCGCGTCGACTGCCTGGTCAACGCGGCCGGGCTGACGTCGCGCGGCTCGCTCCTTGACACCACGCCGGAGCTGTTCGACCAGCACATGGCGATCAATCTGCGCGCGCCGTTCTTCGCGATGCAGGCGGCCGTGGCCGACATGACGGCCCGCAAGGCGCCGGGCACCATCGTCAACATCATCTCCAACTGCGCCCACGGCGGGCCGCCCCACCTGGCGCCGTACTCCGCGGCCAAGGCCGGTCTGGCCGGCCTGACACGCAACGCCGCCCACGCCCACCGCTGGGACCGTATCCGGATCAACGGCCTCAACATCGGGTGGACGGACACCGAGGGCGAGGACGCCACGCAGCGCGCCTTCCACGGCGCGGGCGACGACTGGCGGGAGGAGGCCGCCAAGGCACAGCCCATGGGCAAGCTCGGGCAGGTCGACGAGATCGCCGACTTCGTCGTCTTCCTGCTCTCCGACCGCAGCGGCGTGGTGACCGGCTCGGTCATCGACTGGGACCAGACCGTCTTCGGCGGCCAGGACTGAGCCGCCCCCGGGCTGAAAGAAACAGGATTCCCATGCCGCTCGACGCGCTGACCACCATGCGGCTCATCGACGACTGCTACCGGGCGGCCGGGTTCCCGGTCCGGCCGCGTACGGTGCTCCCGGCAGTGGACTGGGTCGGCTGAGAAGCGAAGGGAGAGGGCGGTACCGGATCGGTACCGCCCTCTCCCGCCGTGTGCGTGCGGCCTACCGGTAGAAAGCGGGCCGCCCGATCAGGTCGACCTCGACACGCCGCCCCTCCCGCTGGGACAGCACGCCCGCCTCGCACACGGCCGCGGCCGCGTAGCCGTCCCAGGCGCTCGGGCCGGTGGTCCCGCCGCGTCGCGTGGCGTCCACCCAGCCCTGGACCTCTTGGTCGTAGGCGTCCTCGAAGCGCTCGACGTAGTCCGGTGTGATGCGTCCGCCCCAGCGGCCGTCGGTGCTCAGCCGCGGCCCGTGCTCGTCACCGATGCGTACGGTGCCCCGCTCGCAGACCGCTTCGGCCTGCACCTGGTAGCCGTAGCCGCAGTGGCCGAAGATCTCGACGTCGACGAGCGCGCCCGACTCGGTTTCGAGGAGGACGAACTGAGGGTCGTTCATTCCGGCCGGCGCATGGGACGACGGGGTCGGCTGGTGCACGGTGACCGCTGTGATCTCCTGGTCGAGGAGCCAGCGGGTCACGTCCATCTCGTGGACCACCGAGTCGTTGATGAGCATCTCGTTGGTGAACCACGGCGGCATGGCGAGGTTGCGGTGCCGGTGGTGCAGCATCAGTGCCCTGCCCAGCTCACCGCCGTCGAGGAGCCGCTTCAGCTTCATGTACTCGGTGTCGTACCGCCGCATGAAGCCCACCTGGACACGCCGGTGCCCGAGCCGCTGCTCCGCCTCCAGGACGCGGAGGGCGGAAGCCGCGTCGGGGGTGAGCGGCTTCTCGCACAGCACCGGCAGGTCGCGGCCGAGGGCTTCGAGCAGGGCCGCCTCGTGGGCGGGCCCCGGGGAGGCGATGAGGACGGCGTCCACGTCGTGCGCCGCCATGGCCGCCGCGGGTTCGGTGTACGCCCTGCAGCCCTCGATGGCGTCCGCGAGTGTCCTGGCGCGGTCCGCGTCGATGTCGACGACGGCGGTCACCCGGGCCCCGCTGACGACGTCATGCAGTCTGCGCACATGGTCCGCGCCCATCTTGCCGGTGCCGACGACGGCAACGCCCAGTACTCGCTGAGGTGGCATGTTCGTGATGTCTCCGGTGCTGGTGAGGGTCAGTTGGCCTGCGGCCTTTACTTCAGCAGCGCCGCGGCGGTCCGGTACGCCGCCGCGGCGGCCTCCCGCACCGGCAGCGCACGGTGTGTGTCGGAGAGGATCCGAAGCCGTCAAACACATCACCCTGCTTCCGTGCTCGCAACGCTAGGTCCACGCCAGGGAGTTACTGAAGCCCTCGAATACATCATTTGGCCATCATCGATGCCCTCTTTCGTCCGTCATCACGCAGCGCCGGCGCATGCCTGTACCTCCTGCACGGAGCCACTCGGTCGGGTGAAAGCGCCGGGGTGCAAGAACCTCCTGCAGGTGTCCGCGCGTGATGGCGTGCAGGCAGCGCGACCCACCCGCTCGCTGAAGAGAACCCCACCGGCGCCATGCCCGGTGCCGCCTTCCCTCATCCGTTCTTGCGGGCGGCTGTGCACCGGGGGCGATGTGGTGACCCACGGGTCATCGGCGTCAACCTCCTCCACCTCGACGAGTACAGCTACTACCCGGGATCCTGCGACTCCTAGGTCGTGGCCACCAACAGTTCCTCCGCGCTGGACGGCCGCAGGCCGTCCGTCCTGTCGGCGAAGTAGCGCCGGGCGAGACTCGTCGCCGAGATGTGCCGGGCCTGCCGGAAACCGGACTCGCGGGCCAGTGCCAGCATCTCCGGTGGGGAGAAGAAACTGACGAAGGGCGTCCCGGCTGCTCGGGCGGACTTCTCCGTCGCCTGGAGCAGTGGGCGCTCCTCCGCCGCGACGAGGTCGAGCGGCACCATGAACGTCGTGGCCAGCGTGGAGCCGGGGGCGAGCTTGGCGACCTGGCGCAGTGTGGCCGCGGTCGCGTCTTTGGTGAGGTACATGGTGACGCCGGTGGAGGCCACGACCGCCGGCCGGTCCGCGTCGAAGCCGGCCGCCATCAGCCGCTCCCACCAGGACCAGCCCTCTTCGAAGTCGACCGGCACGAGCCGCAGCCACTCGGGGACGCCGAAGCCGAGCTCGATCAGGCGCTGCCGCTTCCAGGCCTGCGGGCCGGGCTGGTCGACCTCGAACACCCGCAGCCCGGAGGCGATCTCGGGCCTGCGCTGGGCGAAGGTGTCCAGACCGGCCCCGAGGGCGACGTACTGGTTGACGCCCCTGCGGGCCTGCTCCACGACCAGATCCTCGATGAAGCGAGCTCGGGCCACGATGGACGCCCGCATGCGGCTCGTGGCCTCCTGGTCCATGTCCGGACGACGGAGCCAGCCGTCGTCCGGCGCCGCCAACTCCAGCCCGATCTCGTCCTCGAGCACATGCGGCGGCGGGTCGACCCGGACGTGCAGGGCCCGCCACAGGGCCACCCGCAGGGCCGTACCGTCCACCGTCGCAGCTCGCTCGTCAGACATGTCGTCCTCTTCCTTTTCCGTTGCGAGGCCGTCCCTCGTGCCTCACACGCTAGGAAGAGAGATCTCCGCGGTGCTTCTCCAGAGTTGCGGTCTTCTCGTCGGCCCGGGTCGGTTCCCGGCCGGACGGGTGGCGCAGGGCGCACAGGAAGCCGATGCCGAGGGCGACGGCCATGCCGTAGAACACCCACTGGTTGGCCTCCGCGAAATCCATGCGGATCGAGGACATCGCATCGCGCATGGCCGTCGAGACCGGTCCGTCGCCGGTGGGGGTGCGGGCGTCCGCCTGGCCCGTGATCTCCTGGGTCACGTCTCCCGCCACGGAGTGGGCTGTGTCCGGCGGAATCCCACGCGTCTGCAGGGTGTCCTCGACGCGGTCGGTCATCGTGTGCGTCAGCATGGTGCCGAAGACGGCCAGGCCCACGCTCGCCGCGTAGTTGCGGACGGTCTGGGTGATGCCGGTGACTTCGCCGTAGGACGCGTCGATCGCGCGATTGACGGCGTCCGTCGAGGCCGGGGCGAGGATGAAACCGATGCCCGCGCCGGCGAGCGCGACGTACGGCCACTGGTCGTGCATGGACAGGTCGGTCAACTTGCCGGCCCACAGCGCGAACCCGACGGCGCCGACCACGCAGCCGAGCTTCAGCGCCGGACGGGCGCCCTGCTTGTCGAGGATACGGCCGCCCCACTGGGAGGCGATGGCGAATCCCGCGAAGAAGTACAGCAGGTACAGGGCGGCCTGGTTGGGCGAGGCGCTGAGGGAGACCTGGGCGTAGACCGAGGCGAAGAAGAACACGGGGACGAACGCCAGCATGGCGAAGAAGAGCACCAGCGCGTCCACCGTGAAGGCACGGTCGCGGAAGACCGACAGGTTGATCAGCGGGTGGTGCGTGCGCAGTTCGTAGCGGCAGAAGACGTACAGCACCGCGAGGCCGCCGACGATGCAGGCCCAGGTCGCCGCGCTGTCCCACCCCCAGACCGACGCCTGCTGGAAGCCGAGCACGCTCGTGCCCATGCCGACGGCGATCAGCAGCGCGCCCGTGACGTCCAGCGGCTCGTCGCGCCGCCGGTCGGAGATGCGGGCGAGCGCGGTGAGGATCAGTGCCACGATCGCGACGGGAACGTTCACCCAGAAGATCGCCCGCCAGGTCCAGGTGGTCAACCAGCCGCCCAGCAGCGGTCCCAGGGCGGTGAGGGCGCCGGTGATGCCGAAGAACAGGGCCAGGGCGCGTCCCCGCCGCTCGACCGGGAACACCGCCACGACGACCGCGAGCGCGGCGGGGAAGAGCAACGCGGCCCCGAGTCCCTGGGTCGCCCGGAAGACGACGAGCCACGTCAGTGCATAGTCCCCGGCGGGTACGCAGCCGCAAAGTACCGAGGAGATGACGAAGATCAGGGTGCCTGCCACGACGACGCGGCGTGGTCCCCACAGGTCCGCCAGGCGCCCGCCGACGGCGAAGAACGCGGCCAGGGCCAGCAGGTAGGCGTTGACCACCCACTGCATGCCCGACGTGGACAGTCCCAACTCGGAGACGATGTCGGGCGCCGCGATCGACACGATCGTCTGGTCGATGAACGTCATCGCCACCGCGAACATCATCGCCGCGAGCGCCAGCGGCTGGGAGGCCGCGCGTCCTGCACCGAGCGAGCGCTCGTTCCGTTGCGTGTGCGTACGGCTCACCTGGCCAGTCTGCGCCCGCAGCGGTGACGGCGCACCCGGAGCACATCCGGATACGAGGTCTGGGCCGCAGGCCGTGGCCGGCGCGCACAGCAGCGCGGCGCCGACGGCGCCGACCACCCGCGACGGCCTGACGTAAGAAGGGGCCATCAGCAGTTCGTGGACCTGTGCCCCCGTCGGCAAGCCCTGCCTGGGCCGACCGGAGTTGGGCAAGTCCATCAACCAGAACAACTACACCGGCCCGGCCCTGTGGGAGAACGACGAGGCGCTGCTCAAGGTCGACGACTCCGCCGCCCACGACGCCTACGTCGCCAACTTCACCGCGAAGGCCGCCGCCTCCCCCGGCACCGCCGACAACGTCGCCCGGTGCAAGGGCGTCATCACCCAGCCCGAGGGCTGACGCCCACACGGCCACGGGTGGGCGGACGCCGTGGCGTCCGCCCACCCGTGGCCGTCGCGTGGTTAGGGCCGGCCCAGGACAGGCCCTACTCGGCGCTGCGGTAGACGGCGATCTCGGTCAGTGTCGGGGTGTACTGCTCCGTCGCGATCTGCTGGGTGAGCGCCACCCGGAGCCGGGAGGTCGTGACGCTGCCGAAGCCGGTCACGGTGAGGTCGTGCCCGATGCCGGTGTCGCGGCTCGCGAAGGTCACCCACCGGCCGGTTCCGGCGTCCCACCGCTGCAGCTCGAAGGACTGCACCCGCGGGTTGGTGCCCGAATCGGTGTACTCGTCCAGGTAGACCTCGTCGAGGGTGGTGTCCGCGCCGAAGTCGATGTCGAGCGTGATCGGGTAGGTCGCGTCGTCGGCCGCGGCCCAGCGGGTCGTGAGGTCGCCGTCGGTCAGTTTGTCCGCGGTGAGCGTCCCGTTCGCCCCCGAGTGGGTCGAACTCGCGGTGACCGGTCTGCCGCGCGCGAGGTCGACCCGGTTGTCCACCTCGTCCTCGATGGGATCGTCGTCGACCGGGTCCGTGACCTGCGGGCCGATCCGCGACTCGGCGATGCCGATGTCCGGTGCGTCGCCGTAGTAGAGGTGCGTGCCGAGGAAGTCCTGGGTGCCCAGGTGCGGGTTGTACCGGCCGGCGTCGACGAGCGGCGAGTCCTTGCGCAGCGCGAAGTGCGCCGCGGCCTTCCGGATCTGCTTCACGCCCGCCCCGGTCACGTAGTCGGCGGGGTCGCCGACGAACCGTGGGTCGGCCCGGGAGCCCCTCGGGTCGGCCGGTTCCTGGGTGGAGTGGGTGCCGCTCGCCTCGTAGTAGTCGTTGTTGGAGAACACGGCCTGCCGTAGCGCGCCGGTCCGGCGGTACCAGGGTGTCTCGGTCGTCTTCGAGGTGTTGTAGAAGATGTTGTTCAGGAAGTAGACGCGGCTCAGGAACGTCTCGTCGTGGACGTAGTCGAGATCCGCGCCGTCGTAGACGAAGGTGTTGTTCGTGAAATAGGTCGGCGAGTAGTTCGTCGACAGCATGTTCTTCACGAGCACGCCGTTGTCGTTGACGCTCAGGTTGTAACGGGCCACCGAGTTGGAGCTGTTGCCCATGTAGGCCATCCAGCCCGCCGCGTTGTCGTGCGAGTAGTTGAACTGGTACGTGACGTTGAAGTTCGTGTATTCGAGGTCCCAAGGAGTGCCGTCGTACTCGTTGTCGGGACCGCCGTAGACCTCGTTGTACTGCATGACCGAGTCGGCGCCGGCCCACAGGTAGAGGGCGCAGGACACCGCGTCGTAGCGCTTCAGATACCCGTTCACCTCGTTGTACTCGACCGTCATGTTCTTGGTGTTGGCGAGTTGGATCGCGCCCTGCCCGATGCTCTCGGCGTAGTTGTGGCCGATGTAGACATCACGGCTGTACAGGTCGCGGGTGCGCACCCACAGCTGTTCCCAGCCCTCGTGCCACTTTCCGTTCTCGTCGTACTGGCCGGCGTCCGCGCCGTCGGCCGCGAACCAGTTGAAAGCGAACTGGACGGCGTGCAGTTCGACGTTCTCGAAGGTGTTGTTCTCGATCCGGACGTCCTTGAAGTGGTAGCCGCCGGTGCCGTAGTCCTTGTAGCTGCGGCTGCCGAAGACCTGGAAGTCGACGGCGCCGTAGTGGATCTTCTGCCAGTAGCTCGGGCCGTCGATGTTGTGGACGAACACGTCCGATATGCGGAAGTGGTCCATGACGCTGTCCGCGCCGCCCGGCAGGAGGTCGGCGTTGATCGACACCATGATTCCGTCGCGGACGTAGGTCCCTTTGGTGATGTTGGTCGCGAAGTCGTCGTCGTTGGACAGCTCGACGTTGTTGATCTCCCAGTACTGCTGGTTGCGCAGCACGATGGCGCCGGTCCGGCCGACGGTGGCGGGGTTCTTCGTGCCGTCCGCGTTGAACGGGCTGGGCACCTTGCCGTTCGTCGCGATGTACGGCCGGCCGGCGCTCGGGGCGCCGTACGCCGAGATGGTGATCGGCCTGCCCGCGCTGCCCGAGCCCTTGGGCCACAGCTGCTCGTCCTGCCACTGCTCACCGGCCTTGAGCAGGATGCGGTCGCCCGGTGCGAACGTCGTCGCGTTCGCCTTGGCCAGGGTGCGCCAGGCGGTCTTCGACGAGGTGCCGGCCGCGTTGTCGCGACCGTGCGTGGCGTCGATGAAGTAGTCCTTGCCGCCGGTCCTGTTCGGCGAGTTGCCCGGCCAGGACGGCTGGGCGGCGGCGGGGGCGGGAGCGCGGTCCGGGACTGCGGCGGCGTGCGCGGCGGGCACGAACGATCCGACGAGCAGCGCGGCCAGCAGGGCGACGAAGCCCACGTACAGCGTCCGTGTGAGGGGTGGTCCGGTGTCGACGGGTCTCATTGCTGCACATCCTCTGCGTTGATGGCGTCCAACGCCGAGGTGTCGACATCGAGGTCGCTGTCGTCGGCCCGGCGCTGGATCAACTGGTCGAACTTCTTCTCGACGAGGGACTGCCGGATCCGCTGGGAGTAGTCAGCGAATGCCTTGTCCTCGTCGACAGTCCTGCTCTGGAGCTGGTAGAAGGTGATCTGGCCGGTGCCCGGGACCGGGGCGGAGATCCGGCCCGGTGCGAGGTCGCCGAGCACCGTGACGAGGTCCTGGTCGTGGGCACTCAGCCCGTTGGATCCGGTGCCGTGGTAGGTGCCGGTCGTGAGCTTGGCACCGGGTTCTTCGGCGGCGACGGCCGTGAGGCTCCCGGCGGCGGTCACCCGGTGCTGAAGACCGGCGGCGTCGGCGGGCGACGGTACGACGAGCTGCGTGTACCGGTACGTGGTCGCGTTGGCGCTCCAGGCGTCCCGGTCGGCGTCGAACGCGTGCCGGACGTCGGCTTCGGTGACCCGGAGCGGGCCGTCGGCGTTCGCGCCGAGCCGCTTCTTCAGGCTCGTGGTGAGCTCGGTGAGCCGGTGGGTGTAGTACTCCTCGGGGGAGAAGTGCGCGACGCCGTAGACCGTCCGGCCCTCGGCGATGGCATCGGCACGGGACTGGTTCTCCTTGCTCAGGTCGGCGAGGAAGTCCGTGTGGTCCACGGAGTCGACGAGTCCCTGTTCCTTCGCGAGGACGAGCGTGGTCTTGTCCCGCCGGATCTCGTCGAGCGCCCGGGTCTCGAGCCGCTGGAGCGCGGTTTTTCCGCCGGCCTTCGCCTTCCAGTCGAACGTGCCCCGCAGGTGGTACGTGTTGCGCAGCTCGTTCTGCACGGTCGGCGCGAGTCGCCGCATGTGGAAGAGCAGTTCGTCGCGGGTCACGGAGTGCCCGTCGAGGGAGGCGACCTCGGCCGGGTTGGTGCGGTGGCTGAGCATCGTCACCCCGGTGACCACCAGCGCGGCGAGGGCGAGGCACACGCCGGTGAACAGGACGACGGCCCGGCGCGACGGCCCGCGGGACGTACGTGGCCGGCGTGCGGTGGCCGCCTTGCGCGGGACACCCGGCTTGCGCGAGGTGCTCGGCCTACGCGCCGTGCCCGGCTTGCGTGAGGTGCCCTGTCTGGGCAAGGTGCCCTTCATGAGGCCGCCCCGATCGCGGCCACCCGGGCGACGACGGGCGTGTCCCTGGTTTCGGTCAGCTCGGCCCGTACGGCGTCGACCTCCGTCGGCGGGAACGTCAGGATGCGCTGGTGGCCCACCGCGTTCGCCTCGGCGAGCGTCGTCCACCGGCCCTCCCGGTGGCCCCGGACGACGATGTGCTCGATGCGCTGGCCCTGCCTGATGTCCTCGCCCAGGACGAATGCCTCGACCCGGCGCGGCCGTGCGAACGCGAGTGTCACGCGGGGCAGGTCGTCCGAGTCGTCCGGTCGCCACGGCGTACGTCCCCTGCCGGGCCACGCGGTCGCGATGTCGCCCGGGGTACCGGACGAGACCGCCACGGTCGCCTCGATCCGGCGCGCCCGGAAGTCCTTGATGCGCTGCCCGAGCCGCTCGAGGACCGCCACGTCGGTGCCGCTGACGCGTCCGTCCCTGGCCGGCGGGACGTTGAGCAGGAAGCAGGAGTTGCCGCCGACAGCGCGCAGGTAGACGGTGAACAGCTCGTCCACGGAGCGGACCGCGGTGTCCTCGGCCGGGTGGTGGAACCACCCGGGACGGATCGAGGTGTTGACCTCGGCCGGGTACCAGACCAGGTCGGCCTCGTGCCCGGACAGCGCGGCGCGGCTGCCGAGGTCGCGATCGTCGCTGCGCACGAGCCGGGCGAAGGTGCCGTCGTCCGCCTTCTGTGAGCGGTCCGCGGTCCGCTCGGCATCCTGCAGGGTGCGTGGTACGACGCTCCACTCGTCGGGGCGGGTGTCCCCGGCCTCGTTGCCGCACCAGCGGACGTCGGGCCCGCACACGCTGATGACCGCGTCCGGCTGCAGCTCGCGGACCACCGCGAAGTACCGCTCCCAGTCGTAGACTTGGCGCCTGCCGTTCGAGCCCTCGCCGTTCGCGCCGTCCAGCCACACGGAGAACACCGGTCCGTATCGGGTGAGCAGTTCGGTGAGCTGGGCGACGTAGAAGTCGTCGTACGCGGTCCCGGATCCGTAGGACACGTCGTGGCGGTCCCACGGGGAGAGGTAGATCCCGAACCGCAGGCCGTGGCGCCGGGCCGCGTCGGCGACCTCCGCGACCACGTCGCCCCGGCCGCCTCGCCACGGCGACGCGGCGACCGAGTAGGTCGTGACGTCGCTGGGCCACAGACAGAAGCCGTCGTGATGTTTGCAGGTGAGGATCACGCCGGTCATCCCGGCGCTCTTGAGTGCCACGACCCACTGGTCGGCGTCGAGCCCGGCCGGGTCGAAGGCGGCCGGGTCGTCGTGTCCCTCGCCCCACTCCCGGTCCGTCATGGTGTTCATGCCGAAGTGGACGAACCCGTAGAACTCCATTTCCTGCCAGGCGAGTTGGCGGTCGCTCGGCCGGACCGCGGCCGGCGCCGTGCACGGCGATACCTTCATGTCGGTTTCCTTCCGCTGATGCCGCGGGGGCGGTGCAGCCGGGCGAGATGAACCGAGGTCTGTGGCGGGACATCGATGTCAGAGCGCGAGAGGGCAGGCCCCGCCGTTGCTACGGTGGCACCGATAACATGAAGGCTTACGGTGGCACTGATCCACAGGAGGGCGCAAGGGGCCCACACGAGGCTTTTCCGTGCGCGGGCGCCGCGATCCTCAGAGGGGGCGCGGCGGAGCCGTCGAGGCGCGTACCGACAGGGGCGCGGTGGCGACGGATGCGTCGACGGCGGCGTCGTCGCCCTTGAGCAGCAGGTGGACGGCCGCCGCGCCGTAGCGGTAGAAGTCCTGCCGGACGGTGGTCAGCGGCGGAGAGCAGTAGGCCGCGAGGGCGATGTCGTCGACGCTCACGAGGGACACGTCGTCGGGCACCGACCGGCCCCGCTCGCGCAGCGCGCGGATCACCCCGAAGGCCATCTCGTCGCCGGCGACGAAGACCGCGGTGACCTCCGGGATCATCGCGATGATCTGTCCTTGCCGGTGTCCCGAGTCGGGCGACCAGTCGCCTTCGAGGGGCGGCGGCGCCTCGATGCCGGCCTCGGCCAGGCACTCCTGCCAGCCCTGCCGGCGTTGGCGTGCCTCGATCCACTCGTCCGGTCCTGAGACGTGCCAGACCTGACGGTGTCCCAGGTCGAGCAGGTGCTGTGTGGCGACCCGGCCCGCCTCGCGCTGGTCGATCCCGAGCACCCGGGCGCCCGCGGTCCGCGAGCCGTCGAGGGTGACGGTGGGGATGTCGCGGGTGATGTCCTCCATCTTTCGCGTCACGGAGATGAGCGGCACGGCGATGACGAGGCCGTCGACGCCCTGGTCGGCGAGCTTGGACAGGGATCGCTCCATCAGGGCGGTGTCGAGTCCGGCGATGGTCGCGATGCTCACCGCGTACCCGGCCGCACCGGCGGCCGCCTCGACACCGGCGGTCACCGCCGAGCGCGAGTAGTACCCGCCGGACGCCAGCAGTACGAGTCCGATGGTGTGGCTGCGCCCGGAGGAGAGCGCCCTGGCGGCGCTGTTGAACCGGTAGCCGATCTGTTCCACGGCGGCGAGCACGAGCCTGCGGGTCTCGGGGTTGACGTTCGGCGAGCCGCGCAGCGCACGCGAGACGGTCTGCGCGGAGACCCCGGCGGTCCGAGCCACGTCGGCCATGCTCGGTTGCCTCGGCCTGGCGGTGCCCTCGGTCATGACGCTCCATTCCGTGTTCCCAAAGATCCTAGCGTTCTTGTTAGGGATGGCATCGATAACATACGCTCATGCCGTGACTGAGCTGAGCACGACACACGCGCTCACCTGGCGCGCGGGGCGTCTGTACCGGCACGGCGCCCCCCATCGCATCCTGTCCGGGGCACTGCACTACTTCCGGGTCCACCCCGACCTCTGGCGGGACCGGATCCGTCGTCTCGCCGACCTCGGACTCAACACGGTCGACACCTATGTGCCCTGGAACTATCACCAGCCCCGCGAGGACGAGACGCCACGCTTCGACGGCTGGCGGGACGTCGAGCGGTTCATCCGCACGGTGGGCGAGGAGGGCCTCGACGTCATCGTCCGGCCCGGCCCGTACATCTGCGCGGAGTGGTCCAACGGCGGCCTGCCGAGCTGGCTCACCGGCCAGGACGTCGGCGTTCGCAGCTCGGATCCGGCGTTCACCTCCGCCGTCGGCCGCTGGTTCGACGAGCTGGTCCCACGCGTCGCCGCGCTCCAGGCGTCCGAGGGCGGACCGGTCGTGGCGGTACAGGTGGAGAACGAGTTCGGCAGCTTCGGCGACGACCAGGCCTACCTGCGCTGGAATCGACGTGCTCTGACCGAACGTGGTATCCGGGAGCTGCTGTTCACCGCCGACGGGCCCACCGAGCTCATGCTGGACGGCGGCACCCTGCCCGGGACCCTGACGGCCGTCACCCTGGGCTCCGATCCCGAGGCCGCCCGCCGGCTCCTCGCGGCACGCCGACCGGACGAACCGTTCCTGGTCGCCGAGTTCTGGAACGGCTGGTTCGACCACTGGGGCGGGCGGCACCACGTCCGCGGGGTGGACAGCGCGGTCCGCACGCTCCGCAGCATCGTCGCCGACGGCGGCAGCGTCAGCATCTACATGGCGCACGGCGGCACCAACTTCGGGCTGTGGGCGGGCGCCAACGAGCACGAGGGCCGGCTGCGGCCCGTCGTGACGAGCTACGACTCCGACGCGCCGATCGCCGAGGACGGCAGCCTCACCGCCAAGTTCTTCGCCGTGCGCGAGGCACTCGGCGCCCGTGGGCCGCTCCGGTCGCCCGCCCGGATGCCGACGCTCCCGCCGGCCCGCGTCCCGTTCGCCCACCGCGCCGACCTGCTCCCCGGCCTCCGAGCCGTGCCGGCCCCCGTCTCGACCGCCCCGCGCCCCGCCTCGTTCGAGCGTCTCGGGCTGGATGCGGGCATGGTCCTGCACACCGCCCACCCGCGCATTCCGGCGGGCGAGCACCGGCTGGTCCTCACCGACGTACGCGACCGGGCCCTGGTCTTCGCCGACGGCACCCTCCTCGGCGCCGCCGATCCCGGTTCCCCGGAACTCCCTTTACGCGGAACCGGCGACGTCGTACGGCTGGAGGTCCTGGTCGAGAACCTCGGCCGGGTGAACTACGGACCCGGCATCGGCCGGCACAAGGGCCTGCTCGGTCCCGTCCTCGTCGACCGGCGCATCGTGCAGGGCTGGGACAGCACCCCGGTCGCGCTCCAGGAATGGTCCTTTGCGGAGCTCACCGGCGCGGTCGGCGCCGGTCCCGCGACCACGCACACCGGGTTCGCCGTCGCGACGTTCGACGTCGGCACGCCCGCGGACACCTTCCTCGCGCTGCCGGGATCGAGCCGTGGTCTCGTCTGGGTCAACGGGTTCCTGCTGGGCCGCTACGGGGAGATCGGGCCGCAGGTCACGCTCTACTGCCCGGCACCGCTGCTGCGCGTCGGTGAGAACACCGTGACGGTCCTCGAACTGGAACGGCTCGGCGGATTCCTGGAGTTGCGGGATCGCCCGGAGCTGGGGCCGCCGGAGGAGTACGTCGAGGAGTTCGGCTGAGGGCTTCGGCTGAGGAGTTCGGCTGAGGAGTTCGGCTGACGAAGTCACCTCCCGGCTGAACTCGGGGACGTAGCCGTACTGGCCTTCGACGACCGCTGCGCGACCGGCGTTCTCGGCGTCTTCCTGCTCTCCGGCATCGCGGTCCCCGGCGACATCTCCGTCGGCGGCTTCGACGACAGCCATCTGGCACGCCTGGCCCACATCGATCTCACCACCGTCGGACAGGACATCCCCCCGCCTCGCCGGGCTCGCCGTCGGCCGGGCCGTCGCACGTCTGGAGGACGACAAGACCCCGGCCGGGGAACACGTCGTCGCCCCCCGCCTCGTCGTCCGGGGAACGACCGCCCCGCCCGGCTGAACCCGGGATTCGGTTACCCCTGCATGCCACTCGGAGCCTCACGAGGCTCCAAGTGGTCGACCAAGTTGTTTGATAAGGTCGACCCCCTCAGGGAGGGTCACCGCCCCGGCGTGCCGCCATCACTGCAGCTAAAGGCGCTACATATCCCACACGTCGGTCCACCGCATTCACACCAGCCGCGATTTTCGTATTTACTTGTTCGGACAGTAAACGGCGCCAGAGGTGCCGATCCGTCTGGGCCGCTGCGTGTGCGGCGGTCTTCCTCTGTGAAGCAAGGATTGTGATCATGTCGACGGCCTTTGAGTCCTACGACCTCTCCGGCACGAGCCTGTCGAACCGGATCGTGATGGCTCCGATGACCCGCAGCCGCGCCTACGGCCCCGGGCAGTCCGCCACGGAGCTGATGGCCGAGTACTACGCGCAGCGGGCGAGTGCGGGCCTGATCGTGACGGAGGGCACGCAGCCGTCGGTGATCGGCCAGGGCTACCCGAACACCCCGGGCATCCACTCAGTGGAGCAGATCGCGGCCTGGCGCACGGTCACCGACGCCGTGCACGCCCAGGGCGGTGTGATCTACCTTCAGCTGATGCACACCGGCCGGGTCGGTCACCCCACTCTGATGGGACTGACCCCGGCCGGCCCCTCCGCGGTCGCCGCCCAGGGGCAGGTCTACACCCAACAGGGCCCGCAGGACTTCGTCACGCCGAAGGAACTGACCGAGGACGAGATCCAGCAGACGATCGCCGACTACGCCACGGCCGCCCGCAACGCCATCGAGGCCGGCTTCGACGGCGTGGAACTGCACGGCGCCAACGGCTACCTCATCCACCAGTTCCTCGCCCCCAACGCCAACCAGCGCACCGACGCCTGGGGCGGCATCCCCGAAAACCGCATCCGCTTCGCCGTCGAGACCGCCGACGCCGTCGCCCAGGCCATCGGGGCCGACAAGGTCGGCTTCCGCATCTCCCCCGCCAACCCCTACAACGACATCGACGAGAGCGACCGCACCGACGTCGAGGCCACCTACACCGCCCTCGTCAACGCGCTCGCCCCGCTGAACCTGGCCTACCTGCACCAGATGGAGGCCCCCGAGGTCCGCGACCTCACCCTCCGGCTGCGCAAAGCCTGGCCCACCACGTTCATCCTCAATCCCTTCACCGGCACGGAGCCCACCGGCCCCGAGGAGCTGAAGCTGATCGAGGACGGTATCGCCGACCTCATCGCCTACGGCGGCCTCTTCCTCGCCAACCCCGACCTCCCCACCCGCCTGCAGCAGAACGGCCCCTTCAACACCCCCGACCGCGCCACTTCCTTCGGCGGCGACCACCGCGGCTACACCGACTACCCCACCCTCGACTGACGAGCCACAGCACGTAGCCACACTGCGGCGCCCGCACCGGCCACCGGCCTCGCGGGCGCCGCAGCGCGCCGATTGCCGCACGAGGCGGGCTCCACCCGAGCCAGGTCCTGACGACCGTCGGCCGCAAGAGCGGTGAGCCACGCTCGACCCCCGGCGGCTGGTTTCCCGGCGCGGACGGCAGCTGGTTGATCGTGGCCTCGGCGGCCCGGGGCCGCGAAGAACCCGGCCCGCTCGTTCGTGTGATTGTGGTCAGACCGTGGATCGGGGTCAGAAGGTGAGGGCAGCTTTGAGGTCGGCGGAAGATGCCGCTTCGACAATCGCTCGGTCAATACGTGCGCCAGCGGACACGAACAGCGAGTCGGCGGCGTCCGTTCGGGTTGCGTGACGGGTGTCGGTCCACCAGGGCAGCGGCATTGTCGTGGGACGCTCGCACCACTCCGCACGGGTCCACGCCGCCGGGACCATGACCGTTCAACGCGGTCCCGGGGGACGCGCCGTGCGAATCCTGACGTGGGAGGCCCGGTGGATGTCAGCACGTTCTACGCACTCTTCTCGGCCACCTGCTTCACGCTGGTCGGCCTCTGGTGGAACGTGGTGCAGCGGCACCGGGACTGGCTGCGCGATCCGGCGCTGCGCCGGATCGTCGGTGGTATCTATCTCTCGTTCCTGCTCCCCGCGCTCATGGGCCTTTTTGCACAGGTTGGCGGCACCGAGACCCCGGAGATCTGGCGGTTCAGCTTCGTGGTGCTCGCCGTGATCGGCTGTGTGTCGACGCTGCGCCTGACCGGGCGCAGCCGCGGGGACGGCTCGCCCTTGTTCCTGACCCTGGCGCAGGCAGTGGCGGCCCTGTTCTACGCCTTGATCGCGGTGGTGGGCGCGGAGCCCGAACTCGCCGACGTCGTCGACCTGAAGCCGATTCAGGCCGAGGCGATTCTGCTGATCCTGCTGGTCGTCCTGGGCCACGGGCTGGTCTGGAGGTTCATGGTCGGCGAAGGCCGGCCCGCCGACGCGGACTAGGGCCCTGTCCGGCGGATCAGGTCGCAGGAAAGCGACGGGGTCTCATCTGCGCCGGCGAGCGGGGCCTGGTGCGTCCAGCTGCAAGGCGGAGGAGGGAGTCGACGCGATGGGGGTCCCCCGCGCGAGCGAAGTCGAGCGTGGGGGAGTCGGCGAGTGACGACAACGCCGCAGATGGGGTGCCAGCCCCGCGTCTGCGGCATGATCCGCCGGACAGGCCTAACCCGGCCGTTTCGGTCGGGGTGATGAGACGTCGCTGATCGTCGGCGTGGGCGCGGGGGTGTTTTCGCTGCTTGGACATGGTGGAGTCGCAGTGCGGTGGTCCGCCCACCTCATGGCTGACGCGCTTGCCACGTGGATGAGTGCGCACTTCACGGTCAGCAGGATCACCGAGACGGTCACCTACCATCCGGCTGCGGCATCCCGGACCTCCCGGGTCCACTCCACGACCTTGGGCCGGCGCAGGCGCAGTGGTGCGTGCTGTGGGGCGCCATGGATGGCCTTCCAGAGGCCGCTGCCGTGTGTGCATCGCCCGGCGAAACGGAGGAGCCGGCGGGAGGCGTCCTCCCAGCTGTCGAGGGTGGCGGCCTGAGAGCGTCGTAGAGCCGGCAGGGCTCCGCGCCGGGATGGCCCGAGGTGGATTTCGGTGGCGCCGCCGGAGGAGGGCAGCGGGTCGATGCGCGGCCCTCCGTCCGGGGTGGAGGTCAGCGCGAAGACGCCGTCGCTAGGGTTCGCCGCCCCGAGCCACCTGTGTGCTCCATGCGTTGATACATGGTGAACAGACGTCACGCCGGTGCTGACGGCCTGAGTGCGACGATGCAGGAGCTCGGCCCTGCCGCGGCCGGTCGCTGCTCGGACTGGTACGCGCGCGATAGGGTTCACCTCTTCAATCGACTCAGGGGTGGCGAGGACCGTATGAGCCGGCCGGAGGCCGAGGGCAACGCCCGGCCGACCACAGGGGACGTGCCGGCGACGGCGAGCGAGCCCCTTCCGGCCTCTGTCATGGCGGGCCCGGTCAGCCACGCGATCCTGCGGGTGGCCCGCCTGCACCGGATGCTGGCCGGACACCTGCTGCGCCGGGTCGGCCTCCACCCCGGCCAGGAGCTGGTCATGATGCAGCTGTGGGAGCGCGGGCCCCAGCGCCAGACCGACCTCGTCCGTCTGCTGGGCTCCGACGCCGCCACCATGACCCGGACCATCCAGCGCCTGGAGAACGCGGGCTTCGTCCGACGCCTCAAGTCCCCCACCGACAAGCGGGCCACCCTCGTCGAGCCGACGGCCGCCAGCAACGCGCTGCGCCAGGAGGTCGAAGGGATCTGTCTCGACCTGGAGAACAGCGTCGCCGGTGGCCTCTCGCCCGAGCAGCAGGCCGAGGCCGTCGAGGTCCTGACCCGTATCGAGGACAGCCTCGTGCGCGCTACGGCTCGGTCCGACTGAACTGGGCACCCACGTGGTCGGCCCGGTTCACGCTGTCGCTCGGGCCACGCCCTCGATGACCAGGTCGCGCTCGAACCCGCCCCCCTGAAGCCACTCGCGGCAGACCTGGGCATAGGCGATCGGCCCTCCGGGGTAGCCATTGTGGATCAGCTCCGTCTGCAGGTTGGGGGCGCAGTCGAGAGCCGGGCGGGAAAGGCCGACGGCCTTGTCCTTGAAGTGCTGGGCCCAGTGTTCCTCGCCTCGGCGCGCGCCTCGACGCTGCGATGACGCTGATGCACCTCGGCTCCGGCCCGGTGAGCCAACAGGCACTCATCGACAAACTCGAGGTCGACCCCAGCGTGCTCGTGGCCATCCTGAAGGACCTGGAAGGCGCGGATCTGGTCCAGCGCAGGCGTGACCCCGCCGACCGGCGCCGCCACATCGTGCAGATCACCGCTCAGGGCACGATCACGCTCGGCGCACTGGACACCGCCCTGAGCGAGGTCGAGGACCGGCTGTTCGCCGCGCTGTCCGCGCATGACCGCGTCAGCCTGCGCGGCCTTCTGGAGCGGATCGCGACCTCAGAGGCCGACCACGAGTGCTGATCAGGGGCGCGCCCCTCAGCTGATCCGCCCCTCTTCGGCGTCTGCATGGTAGCATTTAATTGGCCGACCAAGAGTGACCAGGAGCGACCGAGAGGACGTGTGCCATGCCCACCGACAACTCCGGGGGGACCATCCTCGTGCTGGGTGCGACAGGCAACCAGGGCGGTTCGGTGGCGCGGGAACTGCTCCGCCGGGGCCGGCCCGTGCGCGCGCTGACGCGTGATCCGCAGTCGGCGAAGGCCCGGGCGCTGGCCACAGCCGGCGCGGAGGTGGTGGCGGGAGACCTCGACGCCCCGCAGTCGCTCGACGCCGCGCTGAGCGGGGTCCACGGCGTGTACAGCGTCCAGACGATCATGGGCCCGGGCGGCATCGAGAGCGAGGAGCGCCAGGGCCGGGCGGTCGCGGACGCGGCGCTGCGCGCCGGGGTCGAGCACTTCGTCTACGGCTCGGTGGGCGGCGCCGAACGCGGCAGCGGCGTCCCCCACTTCGAGAGCAAGGGCCGGCTCGAGCAGTACTTCGCCGAACTCAAGCTGCCCGCCACGGTGTTGCGCCCGGTCTTCTTCATCAACAACTTCGCCTTCACCGGCCCACAGCGCGTCGGCGACGGGCTGGTCCTCGCCCTGGGCCTCAAGCCCGACGTCACCTTGCAGATGTTCGCCGCCGAGGACATCGGCCTGTTCGCCGCGGACGCCTTCGAGAATCCGCGGCAGTACGTGGGCCGCCAGGTGGAACTGGCCGCGGACGAACTGACCGGCCCGCAGATGGCCGAGGTGTTCGAGAAGGTCTCGGGCCTGCCCACCCGCTTCCAGGAGCTGCCCATCGAACAGGTGAAGCAGTTCAGCGAGGAGATGGGCCTCATGTTCGGCTGGTTCAACGACCAGGGATTCCGGGCCGACCTCCCCGCCCTGCGGGCCCAGCACCCAGAGCTGACCACCCTGGAGTCCTGGGCCAGGCGCGAGTGGACCGTCCCTCCCCAGTAAGCGGCCCTCCTCCCCCGCACCCAGCGGCCCGACTCACCCCGAGTCGCGCCGTGTGCGTTCATCCTCCGGTACGGCCGACGACGCCGGCGGTCTCGTCACGCCGCCTCGTCCACCGACGGCCAGGGCGCGGGACCGGCGGGTGCACCAAGGCCAACGCCCGCACGATCCGGTTTAGCCATTGGCCGACCAATGGAAGAAGGGTGAGATGATCGTGCGTGACACGACACCACGCAACGCGGGAGGAACAGCCGAACATGCCGCCGACATCCGAACCGGTGCAGGGCAAGGAAGACGTGGTTCCCACCGTCGCCGACGCCCCGATGAGCGAGGCCATCTTCCGCGCCGCTCGCGTCCACCGGATCATGGCCGGCACCCTCCTGCGCGAGACCGGGCTGTATCCGGGCCAGGAGCTGCTCATGATGCAGCTGTGGGAGCGCGGCGAACAGCGCCAGGCGGACCTGATCAAGACCCTGGGCCTGGATCCGTCCACCGTCACCAAGATGCTTCAGCGCCTGGAACAGTCCGGCTTCGTCACCCGCAGACCCTCCTCGCGCGATCGCCGGGCCGTCGTGGTGAACACCACGCGGGCGGGTCAGGCCCTGCGCGACCGGGTGCTGCAGGCATGGCGCGACCTGGAGCAGGTCACCGCACTCGGCCTCACCGGCGAGGAGTACGACCAGGCGATGCACCTGCTCGCCCGGATCGAGGCGAATCTCACCGGTACGTCACCCGTTCCCGACGACGACGCTCCGGCCGCCTCCTGACCGCCGGGCCGACGCGGAACCGGCCCCGGCCCCGGACATTCGGACGGCTGGACAGCACCGCATTGTGTTGCCAGGTGCCGTGGGCCCGGGCGATGCCGTGTGCTGATGCCCTTCGACGATGGGTGGCGCGGTCGGCTACTCACCAGGTCGCGGTGTTCGAGTGGCCGAAGGCGCCGACTTGGCGGGGAGGACTGCCTTCTGTGTGCAGTTGCCGTCCTGATCCACCTGAAGTGTGGATCAGGAGCCCACGGCAAGCACGTCACTGGATGCGGATCTCGGCCAACTGCAGGCGGTAGCGGGTGGATTCGTCGGAGGCGGGGGCGCCGAGTCGGGTGGCCTTCAGGCGCAGATGGCGGCCGGTGGCCGAGGTGAGGGTGTAGGTCTGGGCGGTGCCGTTGGGTTGGCACCGGTCACGCTGGTGAGCTTGCCGTCGGTGAGCCGGCTTCTGCCCCAGTTGCTGTTCTCCAGGCTGTTGTTGCTGGAGACGGACCTGCCCAGGGCCAGGTTGTCGAGACGGCCCGCGCCGGTGACGGTGAAAGTCCACGTGCCCGGCTGGAGCGTGAAGTAGACGTAGGAGGTGTCCTTGCTCGCATACGTCAGTCCGCTGACGTTTCCGGTGGCAGAGCCGCCCGTGTAGACGGTGGTGCCGTTCACCTGGATGACGGGCTGGGATCCGCCGTAGGTGGGCACGCCGACGCGGGCCGTCGTGCCGCTCGGCGAGGTGAGGGTCAGGGTCACCTTGTCGGCGGCCCGGTCGATGCCGAAACGGATGTCGCCCCTGACGGTGGGTGTGACGGTGTTGACCTTCGTGAGGGTGCCCGTCTGCGGGATGACGTCGTACGTCGTCCAGCCGGGCTTGGTCGGGCGGACACCGGCGACGTAGGCGGACAGTGCGTACAGCGGGCCGCCGTTCCAGGCGTGGTTGTCGGTGCCGGCGGCCTTGCCCCACAGCTCCCACAGCGTGTAGCAGGTGGGGTCGGCGACCTGGGCGGCGAAGCGGTTGCGCATCCGCTCCTCGGCGACGGTGGCCGCGCCCATGAGGTACAGCGCCTCCAGGACGTAGAACTCCATGTAGGGGCTGGCGTTGAGGTGCGTGCGCAGCACCTCGGTCACCGCCCGGTGGCGGGAGGCGGGAGCCAGGCCCGCGACCACGGCGAGGGCGTTGGCCCGGTCGTCGGTGTCCTTGGTGTAGCCGGGCGAGCGGTACTCGTTCTTCGAGGCGTTCCACAGGACACGGTCGAAGTCACCGCACCGGCCGGAGCGTCGACCTTCAGGTACGGAGTGACCTGGATGTTGGACGGCAGGGTTGCCGAGATGGCGGTGGAGCCCCGGCCGGTGGACGGCAGCGACGAGGCGTTGGTGTAGGACTTCAGGCCGGAGTAGCGGAACTGCGGGATCGGCCGCTCCACCAGAGCGTTCCAGGGCGCGACGCCCACGGCGCCGAAGTCGGTGGGCGCGCTCCAGGCGCTGTCGTCGAAGCCTTAAGGACTCCCAGCCGGTCATCGCGGTGGCGTTGCGGGCGTCGTAGTAGACGTTGGACTCGGGAAGCCGGGAGTTGACCTGCGTACCGCTGGTGTTGTTGGAGTAGCCCGGGTGGACGGTGTGCTTCCAACTGGTGTCGCTGACCAGCCGGGCGGTGTTCGAGCCTGTGGTGATGTCCGACTGGAACAGCAGGCCGCCCTTGCCGCTGCCGTTGTGCGAGAAACCCTGCTTGCCGAAGTACCACACCAGCAGCGCGACCGTGTTGTTGCCGCTGGTGAGGTACGGGCCGAGGTCGACTTCGTCGTAGTAGGTGTCCGTGCGGTTGGGACCGCGCTTGAGCTGGCCGTCGAAGACGACCAGCGTGCCGTTCACCCACAGCCAGTACTTGGAGTCCGCCGCGATCCGCGTCACGGCCTTCGACGGCGCCGACGCCAGGGCGAACGATCTACGGAACGCCACCCACTGGTTCGACGTACTGGACGGAGCCCGGATCCACTTCGCGCTCCAGGCACCGCGACGGACGCCGTGGAAGCCAGCCCGGGGAGGACGAGAGAACCCAGGGTGGGACGAGGGCCACGCATATGGCGGAACACAGGGCGGACCGCCGGGAGATGTGCTGCATCGGGGGGCCTTCCATGATTGAATCGTTTCAATCGCGTGCTTGCAGGCGCGATCCTCTGCCGCCGGGCAGGTGCTGTCAATGCTTCGCGCACAGATGAATGGCCGGCCAAGGGTGGTACGCGGACGGTCGACGCCGCGCGACTCGCGGCGATGCACCCTGCACATTGCGTGCGAACGTGTTCGACAGTACGGTCCTCTGCGATCAAGGGTCTTTGCTGGTAGAGCCATCGCGGCCAGGGCCTTCGGGGTTCGAGAGGCGGACGAGGCGTATGCGGCAGCGAAGCAACCGGGTCATTCACAATCCGGTCCTGGCCGGTTCGCACCCGGACCCGTCCGTGCTGCGGGTCGGCGACGACTTCTACCTGGCGACCTCGACGTTCGAGTGGCACCCCGGCGTACGACTGCACCACTCCCGGGACCTCGTGAACTGGCGACCGCTCGGTGGGGCCCTGGACACCACACGTCTCCTGGACCTCACCGGCTGCCCCGACTCGGGCGGCGTGTGGGCCCCCAACCTCACCCACGTGGACGGCCTGTTCCACCTGGTCCACAGCAACGTCTCCACGTACGCGGGCGGCTTCACCGACAGCCCCAACCGCCTCACGACGGCCCCCTCGATCCATGGCCCCTGGTCCGACCCGGTGCCCCTGCACGCGCGGGGCTTCGACGCGTCCCTCTTCCACGACGGCCCCGACAGCTGGCTGCTGAACCTGGTCCACGACTGGCGGCCGGGCCACGGTGGCTCGGCCGGCCTGGAGGCGACCCGCTACGACCGCGGCGCGTGCCGCCTGGTCGGCGACCCGGTGCGGATCGCGCTGCCGCCGCAGGCCGGCTGGATCGAGGGCCCGAACCTCTACCGCCGTGGCGACTGGTACTACCTGCTGACCGCGGACGGCGGCACGGGCTACGACCACCAGGTCACCGTCGCCCGCTCCCGCACCCTCACCGGCCCCTACGAACGGAACCCGCACGGCCCGCTGATCACCGCCCGCCACCACCAGGACCTGCCTCTCCAGAAGGCCGGACACGGCAGCCTGGTCGAGACCGGGAAGGGCGAGTGGTACCTCGCCTATCTCGTGGCCCGGCCCCAGGGCCGCCAAGGCCCGTGCGTGCTCGGCCGCGAGACCGCGCTGGCGCCGGTCACCTGGACTCCCGACGGGTGGCCGTGTGTCCCCACTGGTCTGCCCGGGCTGGAAGTTCCTGCTCCCGACCTGCCCGCCGACGAATCCGACAGGTCCTTGGCCGACATCGACGAGGTCGACGGATTCGACCACCCGGCCCTCGGGCCGCAGTGGTCCACACTGCGCCGCCCCGCCACACCCGACTGGGTCACCCTCACGGCCCGCCCGTCCCACCTCCGGCTGCACGGTGGCCACTCCCCGCAGAGCCTGATCGCCCCCAGCCTGGTCGCCCGCCGGGTGACGTCCCACGACGGCGCGTTCGAGGCGACGATCGAGTACAGCCCACGATCCTTCCAGCACCTGGCCGGGATCACCGCGTACTACAACACGCGCAACTGGTATTTCCTGCACGTCACCGCGGACGACGAGGGGCAGGCGGTCCTCCGAGTGGCACGCTGCGACCGCGGCGCGCTGACCGTGGAGGAAGCCGACGGGATCCCCCTCGGCGCCACCCGCCGCCTCCGCCTCGGCCTGGACCTCCGGGGACCCGTCCTGCGCTTCCGCTACGCCACCACCGCCACCGCCACCGGTCACGACTGGCATCCCATCGGCCAGGCCCTCGATGCCACGGTGCTGTCCGACGAGCACGCCGAGGAGTTCGAGGACGGCCAGATCCGGGCCCTCGGCTTCACCGGAGCGTTCGTCGGACTGTGGGCCTGGGACCTGACCGGCGGCGGCCTGGCGGCCGACTTCGACGACGCGTCCTGGCGGAACGTTCCCTGAACCGTAGGGCGCCCGCCGTCCGACGCCGCCCGGGAACCTCGGGCGCCCACGCGAGGTGCGCTGTCTCAGCGGCTGCCCGGGCGTGACGAGTGTGCTGCGCAACGGCCGCGACGCCTCGGTCTCCAGGACGTCCTCGCATTCGCTGTCACGGATGCGTTCCGAACTCTTGACGAGGCCCGCATGCCTGCGTAGACATGACTGCGCTGTCATGACTGCGCAGTCATGCAGGCAGGCCACGTCTCTGGGAGAGACCATGCAGAGAAGAAGACTCGGACGAGCAATGGGAACCTTCGTCGCGGCGTCCGCGATGCTGGCGATCCCCGCGTCCACGGCACGGGCGTACAACCCGACGGGCGGGATTCTCTACCAACTCGGTAGCGATCCGTGCCTGAAGGGGCGTGGCAACTGTGCGATCTACCCGAAGTCGGCGCAGTTGCCCAGCGGTCGTCTGGTGGCGTCGTTCGAGAAGTCCACTGTGGTGCCGGAGACAGGGAGTGCCGACAAGCAGACTCTCCCGGTCTACAAGAGCGACGACCGCGGAACGACGTGGCAGCCGCTGTCCGAGGTGAAGGCTCCGGCGCACATTTCCAGCGACCCGCAGTACGCGAAGTACACGAGCAACTGGACCAACCCGTATCTCTACGTGCTTCCGCAGGACGTCGGCAACCTCAAGCAGGGCACGCTGCTTCTCGCGAGTGTCGTCTCGGGCGACGACTACTACTACAAGGAGCACAAGGCGGCCGACCCGAACTGGACGCCGTCCAACGACGGAGACCGCAAGGACCTGGCGATCGCGCTGTACTCCAGCACCGACGAAGGTGCGACGTGGAAGATTCTCAACGTCGTCGCGACCGGCGGCTGGCAGGGCGGCAGCGCGGGCGCACTCGGCCAGAACATCGCGGGCGCGAACACGAACAAGCAGGCGGACCCCCTCTGGGAGCCGTACCTGATGGTCTACAAGGGCAGGCTCGTCTGCTACTACTCCGACGAGAACGACTACACCGGCTTTGATCCGGCCACCGGCGTGCCGACCCTGGACCCGGCGAACGACACCGCCAGGGATTCGCTCGGCCAGATCCTCGTGCACAAGACCTGGGACGGCCGGAGTGCGCAGTGGAGCGCACCGGTCGTCGACATCGCCGGCCTGACCGAGGACATGGGTGGCGGCAAGTCGGAGATCGGAGGCGGGCGGCCAGGTATGGCGAACGTCGTCCGCACGACGGACGGCAAGTGGCTCCTCACCTACGAGTACTGGGGCGGCGGAGCCAACACCAGATACCGGATCGCCGACGACCCGCTGAAGTTCTACACCGGCTCACCCACCGGCACGGGGGTCAACTCGCTGCCGGTCGACACCGGTTCACACGTTCTCTCGGCCAACGGCAGCCCGGTGCTCATCAGGCTTCCCGGCGGGCGCCTGGTCTACAACGCCGCCGGCAGCGGCAACGTCTGGGTCAACGAGAGCGGGCGCAGCGACGGCGTGTGGAAGGAGTACCAGACGACCTCGCAGGCCGGCTACAGCCGCAACCTGCAGTACGTCGAGGGCACCGGCCGGATCGCGATACTCAACAACCAGGGCACGTCGACGCTCGCCTTCGCCGAGGTCGATCTCGGCCACTCCGACGGCCCCTACTACCAGCTCGTGAACCGTAAGACGGATCAGGTGATCGGCACCGGGAACAAGACCAACGACGCGAACCTCGGCAACGGCGACGTTCCCGACGTCCGGCTGGAGGCCCCGGGCTCGGCGGCGAACGCGGACACGCAGTTCTGGCACGTGGTGACCGAGCCGGGCGGCGGCGTGACGCTGCTGAACAAGTCGGGGGGACGCGCGGCGGCCATCTGGACGGGGAACGCGACCGTCGGCCAGAAGATCGGCCAGTGGGTGGACAACAGCACGACGGGCAGCTGGAACCTCGTCAAGACCAGCGACGGGTTCTACAAGCTGCAGTCCGTCAAGAACACGAACCTGTACCTGACCGGTGCGTCCGCCGGCGCCCAACTGACCCTGCAGAACGCGGTATCGGACGGCTCACAGGACTGGGAACTGGTCCAGTAGGGCCTTGCGACGGCACCCCAACGGGAGCGCCGCATCAGGCGCGGGCCGCCGCTGCCGCCGGCCCTGTCGTCGCACGTCTTCTCGCCGTCCCGCACCACCCCCCTCTGGCTATAACGCTCGTCATAGTCTAGCGTGAGCTGGCGTTATAACGACTGCCATAGTCCGCGAGCGGCCGCCGTGCATGTCCTGCACGGCCGCTGTGCGCGCAGCCGAAGGGAGACCCCGTCATGCCGATGATCCGGCTCACCGTCCCGCACGACGCGCTGACCGAGGAAGGCCGGGGGACCGTCCAGCGCGAGCTGGCCACCGTGCTGCTTCGCTGGGAAGGCGCACCCGACACCGCGTTCTTCCGCGCCCAGGCATGGAGTTACCTCGTCGAACTGCCCGCGGGGGCGCAGACCACCGCCGAGGACGAAGTGCCCCGCTTCCTCGTGGAGGTGACGGTCCCTCAGGGTGCGCTGTCCGAGCGGCGCAAGGCCGGCCTGGTCGAGGATGCGACCAGGACGGTCCTCGACGCCGCCGGGCTCTCCCGGGCCGACGCCCTGCGGGTGTGGGTGCTGGTGCACGAGCAGGCCGACGGCACCTGGGGCGCGGGTGGATCGGTCATCCGCTACGCCGACCTGGTGGCCGCGGCGAAGGGGCAGCAGGCCGATGCGTGAACTGACCTACGTCGCCCGGCACACCGTCGAATGGCGCGAGGCGCCCGACCCCGAGCTCCGGTCCGACCAGGAGGCGATCGTCGCCCCGGTCGCCGCCACCTCCTGCGACGTCGACTCGGCGATCCTCGCCGGGCACGCCACGCGGCGGCAGCCGCACATCAAACACAGCGTGGACCCGCCGTTCGCCCTCGGTCACGAATGCGTGGCCCGGGTCGTCGAGACCGGCGACGCCGTCACCACCGTGACCCCCGGTGACCTGGTGGTCGTGCCCTGGTCCGTCAACTGCGGCACCTGCGACCACTGCCGCGCCGGACTGACCGCGCACTGCACGGCCGTACCGCACATGGCCATGTACGGCGCGCCGATCGGCGGCAGTTGGGGCGGCCTCTTCTCCGACCTGGTCCGCGTGCCGTGGGCCGACGCCATGCTCGTCCCCCTGCCCGCCGACCTCGACCCGGTCGCCATGGCCTCGGCGTCCGACAACTGGTCCCTGTCGTGGCGGCTGGTCGCCCCCCATCTGAAGAACAGGCCCGGAGCCCGCGTCCTGGTCGTCGCCCGCGGCAGCATCGGCCTCTACGTCTGCGACATCGCCCGCGCACTGGGCGCCTCCGAGGTGCTGTACGTCGATCCGGACCCCGCACACCGGGAGATCGCCCGTGGCTACGGCGCCGCCACCGCCGAGACGCTCGAGCCCGTCCGGCACGGCTTCGACATCGCCGTCGAGGCCACCGGGCGCGTCGACCAACTCGCCCTCGCGGTCAGGTCCCTGGCACCGGAAGGTGTCTGCGAGTCCGCGGGCAACCACTTCCGCCCCGGCGAGCTGCCGCTGCTCGACATGTACCTCACCGGCGTCACCCTGCGCATCGCCCGGGACAACGTCCGCGACCACATTCCCGACGCCCTCGACCTCGCCCGCTCCGGCGCCGTCGACCCCGCCCGGGTCGTCTCCCACGTCCTCGACTGGGAGCAACTCCCCAACGCACTCCCCGAGAAGCACCTCAAGCCCGTCTTCGTCCGCGCCGACGGCTGACCGCGTCCCGTCCACGGCTCACCACGCCCCGACCGAGAAACCCGATGAACGCACCACGGACCGAAACCCTGATGACGCACACCGATCCCGCACGACAGACAGCGCAGCAGCTCGACCACCAGCGGGTGGCGATCGCCGCACTCGGCCACGAACTGAGGGCCCTGGTGGACGCCACCGTACGCACCGCGGCCCCGACCGACGTCCTGCACCGTGTGACGGACGGCGTCCGTCGGCTCACCGGGCAGTTGACCGGCCGACGGCGCGCACGAGCGGAGATCCCGGCCGTGGACGAGTTTCCCGGAGGCGTACGGATGTACAGTCCCGTCACCGGTGCCGGCAGCCCCCTCGCCCCGCCCATGCGGGTGGCCCCGGACGGTGGTGGCGTCGTCGGCCGCTGCACCCTCGGCATCGCCCACGAAGGTCCGCCCGGCTACGGTCACGGCGGCATGAGCGCCATGTTGCTGGACGAACTGATGGGCTGGGCCTGCGCCGAGGCCGGGACACCCGGCATGACGGTCTCTCTTCAGGTGCGGTACCACCGGCCCGTCCCCGTGGACACGCCACTGCGGGTGTTCGCCCGCGTCACGGGCACCGAGGGCCGCAAGATCTTCGTGGACGGCTCGATCAGCGCGGAGGAGGACCCGTCGGTCGCCGCGGTCACAGCGGAGGGTGTCTTCGTCTCCCCCGGCCCCGACCGCACCCGCGCCTTGTTCCCGGACGCACAAGGAGCGGCCTCCACCGGTTGACCCTGAGAAGGTGGGCTCAACTCCCGGACCCGTCGGTCGCCCCACCGGGGCATGGCAGCGAGATGCCCCACGCCTCCGGAAGATGCTCGTCGGCCCAGCCCCGCAGCTCTTTCAGCGCCGGCTCCAGGGCTGCGCCGGCGTCGGTCAGCCGGTACGAGACACGCAGTGGCGGGCCCTCGTCCACCTCACGCACGACGAGGCCCGCCGCGCCCAGTTCGGTCAGCCGGTCCGACAGCATGCGTTCGCTGATGCCCGGGATGGCGCGGCGCAGGTCGGAGAAGTGCACGGGGCGCTCCATCAGCACGGCCACGATCAGGCCGGACCAGCGCTTTCCCAGCAGCGCGAAGACGCGCGCGATCGCGCCGTCCACCCTCTTGCAGGGTTCAGTGACCTCTTCCGCCATACCTGGAGTGTACTGCAACCACCATCGTTGATGAAAAAAAGTAAGTAGCTGTGCTATCAATAGGTACACACGGAACGGCAGCGCTTCTGTCGCGTATCACCCGTGCCGTTCCCAGCCCTTTTGGAGATTTCCCATGGCAACGCTGCTGCACCTCGACTCGTCCCTCTTCCCCGAGTCCGCCTCTGCCTCCCGGTCGGTCACGGCCGCCTTCCGCAAGGCCTGGGAGGAACAGCATCCTGACGGCACCGTGATCTACCGGGACCTCGACGCCGACCCGGTACCGCACCTGGACGCCCTCACCGCGTCCGCCGGGTTCGCCGACCCGGCCAGTCGCACCCCCGAGCAGACGGCGGCCTTCGCGCCGCGGCTGAAGCTGATCGAGCAGCTGGAGAGCGCGGACGCCGTGCTCATCGGTGCCCCGATGCTCAACTTCACGGTTCCGTCCACGCTGAAGACCTGGCTCGACCAGGTGATCCTCATGGGCCGCACCGCCATGGCCGAGGAGTCACCGATCAAGGGCACCCCGGCCTACGTCGTGGCCAGTCGTGGCGGTTCTTACGCCCCCGGCACTCCCCGCGAGGGTTACGAGTACGTGCAGAACTACCTCCAGGCGATCCTGGGCGACATGCTCGGCATGGAGGTCGACTTCATCGTCCCCGAACTCACCATGGCCCACTCCAACCCCGCCATGACCGAGCTGATCCCGCTCGCCGAGGCCTCCAAGGCCAAGGCGCACGAGGACGCCGCCACCAAGGGCAAGGCGGCCGCGCTGAAGGCAGCCGCCTGACGCGACGAAGAACGCCGGGCCGCGGCCGTCGCCCGAATCGAGGCACGTGGCCGGGTCGCGGACCGACACCGACTGACCCGGCACGCGCCCGCACCGTGCCGCGTCAGTCGGTGATCACGGGGCTGCGGTGGATCCACTCGCCGCCGTGAGCCGCCTGATGCATGAAGGCGGCCACGTCCGCACGGCTGATCGTCGGGTTGCCCTTCATCGGCAGACGGTCGTCCGCTCGGAACGCGCCCCGGGCGGGGCCGTGGGTCAGGCGGGTCGGGTAGACGACGGTCCAGTCCAGCCCGCTGGAGCGGATGCGCTCGTCAGCGATCACCTTGTCCGCGTAGAGCGACCGCAGCAAGGTGCGGTAGATCAGCTTCTGGCGGCCGCTCGACCAGTCGAAGGTGTGGCCGACACCGAACGACGACAGCCACACCAGGCGGGACACCCCCGCTTCCGCGGTGGCACCGATCACGGCCGCCGAGGCGCGCGTGAAGAGACCGTTCGCGCGCAGCGAAGTGCCCGCACCGAGGGCTGAGATGACGGCGTCCTGCCCGACCGCCGCGGCGGAGACGTCGCGTGTCGAAGTGGCGTCCCCGGTGACCGGTGCAACCCGGTCCGCCAGGTCCCCGAGGGCCGCCGGGTTGCGCACGAAGGCCGTGACCGAGTCGCCGGACCGCAGCGCCAGGTCGACTACATGGCGGCCGGTGGGACCGGTGGCGCCCAGGATGAGCAGTTTCATGGCAGGGGTGACCTTCCGCGCGGGGAGGGGATGGAGGCAGGTTGCAGGCCGCATCACACCTCGACGACAGACCTAATCGGACACCTGTCCACTACGCCTGAAACGTAGCGGACAGCTGTCCGGTCAGCAAGGCACACCTCACGACCTGGCCCCGGGCCCGAGGCGGCGGGCGCCCCTACACCTGCCCGGGAGCACCCGCGCGCAGGCCATCCATGACGATGTCCAGGAGACGGGTGACCTGGGGCCGCCAGTCGCCGTTCGGGTCGATCTGCCAGATGCCGGCGATGGCGAGGATGAAGTCGTCGGCGTGCACACCCGGGCGGATGGTGCCGGCTTCGTGGTTGGCGTCGAGAAGGAGTTCGATGGCGCCGACCACCATTGAGCAGCCGGGCCTCGCGGGGTTCCCCGTCGCGCTGGTGGCCTGGCGCAGAGCGTCGGCAAGACCGGTCTTGGCCATGGCGAACCGGGCGAGGCGGTCCATCCACTCGCGCAGGGCCTGGGCAGGATCCCGTGTCTCCAGCAACTCGGCCGCACTGTCGGTGAGTTGCCGCACTTCGTGGCGGTGGACCTCCAGGACGAGCGCCTCGCGGCTCGGGAAGTTGCGGTAGAACGTGCCCTGCCCGACCCCCGCCTTCTTGGCGATCGCGCTCAGCGGAACGTCCTGCGCACGCGTCAGCTCGGCCAGCGCCACTTCCAGGATGCGCTCACGGTTGCGCTGCGCGTCCGAGCGCTGAGGCGCATCGCTCTTCGGCTCCACTCACCCTCCTCGGGGCCACGTTTCCCAGTACCGGACTACTGTCCACTTGACCCCACTCTAGGGCCCGCGCTTCCAGTGATCTCCTGCCGTGGGGCTCCACGCGATACCTCGCCGCGCACCAGGACGGCGAACGGCTCCCCGCCGAAAGCGGCGGGGAGCCAGAGACGCGGTACGGCGGGTCGCGGCGGTTACCGGACCGCGGCGACCTCCTTGGCGTCGTTGCGGCGGACCCGTTCCCGGACCAGCGAGATCGCGATCACCAGCGCGGCGACGAGCACGGAGAGCAGGACCTGGCTGCGGCCACCGCCCTCGCTGTCGTCGGTGAGCATGTAGACGAGCACGAAGGAGATCATCGCGATCGTCGCCCACGTCAGATACGGGAACAGCCACATCCGGACGACGAGCTTCTCCGGGTTCTCGCGCAGGATGATCCCCCGCATCCGCAGTTGCGAGAAGCAGATGACCAGCCACACGAAGAGCGCGACCGCGCCCGAGGAGTTCAGCAGGAACTGGAAGACCGTGTCGGGCCACAGGTAGTTGAAGGCGACCGCGACGAAGCCGAAGGCCACCGAGGCCAGGATCGCGGGCTGCGGGACACCGCGGGAGTTCGTGCGTACGAAGGAGCGCGGGGCGTCGCCGCGCTGCCCGAGGGAGAAGGCCATCCGGGAGGCGGTGTAGAGGCCGGAGTTGAGACAGGAGAGCACGGCGGTCAGCACGATGAAGTTCATGATCTGCCCGGCGTGCGGGATGCCGATGGAGTCGAGGGCCGCTACGTACGAGCCGTGCTTGGCGATCGAGGGGTCGTTCCACGGCAGCAGCGTGAGCACGACGAGGATCGAGCCGACGTAGAAGATCCCGACCCTCCAGATCACGCTCCTGGTCGCCTTGGCGACCGCCCGCCGCGCATCCGGGGACTCACCGGCGGCGAGGGTGACGATCTCGCTGCCCATGAAGGAGAAGACGACCAGCAGGATGCCGGTGAGGATCGCGCCGGGTCCGTGGGGCAGGAAGCCGCCGTGCTCGGTGAGATTTCCGAAGCCCGTGGCGGTGTGGTCGGAGCCGGGCAGCACACCGAAGATCGCGAGGCCGCCGAGGACGATGAAGCCCGTGATGGCGACGACCTTGATGCCCGCGAACCAGAACTCGAACTCGCCGAAGGAACCGACCGAGGCCAGGTTCGTGGCGGTGAGCACCACCATCACGATCAGCGCCCAGGCCCACTGCGGTACGGCCGGCACCCACCCTTCCAGAATCACGGCACCCGCGGTCGCCTCCACGGCGAGCACCACGACCCAGAAGAACCAGTACAGCCAGCCGATCGAGAACCCGGCCCAGCGACCGAGCGCCCGGTCCGCGTAGGCGGAGAAGGAGCCGGAGGACGGGTTGGCCGCAGCCATCTCGCCGAGCATGCGCATGACGAAGACGACAAGGGCGCCGACCAGTACGTACGACACGAGGATGCCGGGTCCGGCGGCGGTGATACCGGAGGCGGAGCCCACGAAGAGACCGGCGCCGATCACCCCGCCGATGGCGATCATCGACAGATGGCGGTTCTTGAGACCGGCCCGCAGACCTGCCTGCTCCGGGGGCTGACCACCTGCGGGCGGCGTGGCGTCGGGGGGCGCGGAATCGAGGGGACGTGCAGTCATGTCGACATCCATGGGGTGGTTGGGGGGCCTTGTGGGGAGCGGGCGCCCGGGAAAAGCGTTCACGGCGTGGAGCGGATGTCCGGATGCGGTGCTGGTGACGTGGTTGTCACCGCAGGTCCGTGCCTCGCTCCGCCTCCTGGTGGGAGGTGAGCCGTGTCACTTGCGGAAATGGATTTGCGCCAGCGTATGGGGGGCCGGGGGGCGACGTGTTTGTGAAGGGCGACAAACTCACCCTCAATGCCTGTCCGACCGGCCAATGTGGAGTCGGGTCAGGTGGTGGGCGGCGGCAGTCGCAGCTGGAGCATGGCCAGCAGACGCTGGTCAGGACGGCTCAGATCGAGACCGGTCAGTTCCTCGGCCCGGCGAATGCGGTAGCGCAGCGTGTTGGGGTGCACATGCAGCTGGGCGGCGGCCACCCGAACGTCACCGAAGGAATTCAGATAGGCCAGCAGGGACTCGGCCAGTCGGCCCTGGTGCCGGCTGTCGTGCGCCACCAGCGTGGTCAGTCGTGGATCCCGGATCTCGGGGTGGGCCGAGAGCAGCGTCAGCATCTCGCTGACCAGTACCTCCGCCTGGATGTCCGGCAGCGCGGCGACCGCGGTGGAAAGACCGGCGCCCATCATGGCGTCGAGGATGCGATCGGCCTCCCGGCGCGACTCGGGGGCGTGCCCGAGCCCGGAGACCACGCAGCCCACCGAGCCGCGCAGCCGGAGGCCCAGGTGGCGGCGGGCGGCATCGGTGATCTCCTGGCCCCAGCCGCGCAGCGTGTCGGTGTCGATGCTGCGGGGCAGCTGGGGCAGGAGAACGTAGATACGGGGATCGAGCTGGGTGACCAGCGCGCTGCGGTGCCGTGCGGCGATGTGCACGGAGATCAGGTTGGTCACCTCGGCGTGGGTCAGCTCCGGCGCGGCGCCGACGTGGACCGCCTCCGGCGCGGCGGCTCCCGCCGTCCCGTACGAGAAGCCCAGTACGGCGGCCGGGCGGGCGGCGTCGAATCCCAGGTGGGTGGCCAGCGGCTGCGGTCCGGTGCTCCCCTCCAGCAGTCCGGCCAGCAGCGTCCGGGTGAGGGTGAGGTCCTCGGTGAGCTCGCGGCGGCGGCGTACCAGGTGGTGCGCGGCGACCCGGGCGGCACCCAGAAGTACCTGCTCCGAGTGTTCGGACAGGGGCGTCGGGCCCTCCTGAACCCAGATGGTCCCCAGCTGCCGGTCCCCGGACCGGATGGCCACCGCGAGTCGACGGCGGATCCCCAGCTCCGGGTGGCTGTTGATACCGATCACCTGGTCGCTGGAGTGCAGGTGCTGGAACACCCCCCACTCGCGCAGCTTCGCCAGATACGCCTCCGGTCCCTGCCAGCCGAGGATGGAGCGCCGCCGCAGGTCGTCGATCTCGTCGGAGTCGGTGGAGCGGGAGTAGGCCAGCACGCGGTTGGCGACGTCCTCGATGCTGACGATGCCGCTGGTGAGGATGGCGGTGGTCTGGGCGAGCGAGAACAGGTCGCCCTCCTCGGCCCCTTCGCCGGGGTGGCCCGGAGGCGCGTCGTCGAGTGCCGCACGCGCCAGTGCGTGCACCTGCTCCCAGCGCGCTTCGCTGCGCAGGGAGAGCAGAGCCACGCCGGCCTCGGCGGCGGTCTCGCCGAGGGCCGCGGCCTGGCCCGGACCGTCCAGTTTGACCACGACGGCGGCGGCTCCGTCGCGGGCGGCGGCCCGCAGGGCGGGAAGGGCGGCCCGGCCACGGGCACCGATGACGAGGACCAACTCACCCGGCTGGGCAGTCGGAGGGTCCTCGGGGTCCAGCAGGGCAACGCCCAGGATCTCGACGTCCAGCCCGGCGGGAGCGGCCTGCACCTCCACCAGCGAGTCACCCAGCGCCATCAGCAACTGGCGCAGGCTGATGCTCGCTGTGGGCGGAGATACCCCGGCCGGATCCATGAACGTCGCCTCTGCTGGGAACCACGCAGGCCCCCGATGCTATCCGTCCGGCTGCCGGGGAACGAATGAGACGAGGCGCTCGCTTGCTCGGGACTCTCAAGGCGCGCCCATCAGAGGGCCGAACGGGTGCGCTACATTTTGCCTCTCCTTGACCGCGATCAGTGACGATCTCTCACCTACGGAGTCGGCAACTTCATGAGCGACATCGTCAACGGACTCGGGCGGGCCACCGCATACGGCGGCCTCGGCCTGGTTCTGCTGGTCCTCGGCATCGTCCTGGTCGACGTGCTGACGCCCGGAAAGCTCGGCCGACAGATCTGGGAACAGCGCAACCGCAACGCTGCGACGGTGCTCAGCTCCGCGCTGCTCGGTATCGGGGGCATCGTCTTCACCTCCATCTGGACGACGTACGAGGACTTCGGCAAGGGACTGGTGTCGACCGCGGCGTTCGGGCTGCTGGGGCTGGTGATGATGGCCCTGGCGTTCCTCGTGGTGGACCTGATCACCCCGGGGCGCCTGGGCGCGACGCTGGTCGAGCCGGAGCCTCACCCCGCGGTCTGGGTGACGGCGTCCTGCAACCTCGCCGTGTCCGCCATCATTTCGGCCTCCATCGCCTGAAGCCGCATTCTCCGCGCAGGGGCCCACCCACCACCCCACGCCGCAGCAGAAGGGCCCTCGCAAGCAAGTTGCTTGCGAGGGCCCTTCGTTGTGCCGCCTGCCGGTGAAGGTTGAGAAGACGATCACGAGCAGGACATCTGCGGACTACGCCGTCACGGCGCGAGGAGCAGGCTGTCGCCGCGCTCCTTGGCGGCGGCGTAGCGCTTGGCCACGTCCTGCCAGTTGACGACCTGCCACATGGCCTCGATGAAGTCGACCTTCTGGTTCCTGTACTGCAGGTAGAAGGCGTGCTCCCAGGCGTCGAAGACCAGGATCGGGGTGGAGCCCTGGCCGACGTTGCCCTGGTGGTCGTAGACCTGCTCGACGATCAGCCGGCCGCTGAGCGGCTCGTATGCGAGCACACCCCATCCCGAACCCTGCGTCGTGGCCGACGCCTTGGACAGCTGTGTCCTGAAGCTGGCGAAGGAACCGAAGGACTCGGCGATCGCGTCCGCGAGCTCGCCGACGCCGTCCTTCTCCAGCGGCTCACCGCCGCCGTCGCCGGTCATGTTGTACCAGTAGATGGAGTGCAGGATGTGCCCGGAGAGGTGGAAGGCCAGGTTCTTCTCCAGGCCGTTGATCGAGCCCCACGACTCCTTGTCCCGCGCCTCCGCGAGCTGCTCCAGCGTGTCGTTCGCACCCTTCACGTACGCCGCGTGGTGCTTGTCGTGGTGCAGCTCGATGATCTCGGGGCTGATGACCGGGGCGAGCGACGCGTAGTCGTACGGAAGCTCCGGGAGCGTGTAAACCGCCATGTCCAACATCCTTCGGCCTTATTGCGAACGATATGCAGCTGCACGTTAGCAGTAAGAGCGTAGCTTTTTGATCAGGCGTTGGACCTAGGACCTTCTCGTGTCGCTGCGGCCACAGCCCCATCCCGGGAGGAAACAGTCCGTTCACCCCGCAGGAGGCTTCGGGAAACAAGCGGTTTCTAGCGTGTCCACCCCCTCCCCGCGCCCCCACAACACCACCGCGTCCCCGAAGGGTTGGCCATGAGCACTACCGAGTCACGTCTGCCGTCCGGAGCGGCGATTCCGACGGCCGACCAGGCGGTCAAGGAGACCCTGGAGGACTACACCCTCCGCTTCGCGCCCCGTAGTTATCGCCGCTGGACCCCGATGGTGGTGGCGACCACCGCCCTCGGCGGCATCGCCTACATGGCCGACTTCTCCATCGGCGCCGGCATCGGGCTGGCCCACGGCACCGGCAACGCGCTCGTGGCGATCGCCGTCGCCGCGGTCGTCATCTTCGTCACCGGCTTCCCGCTGGCGTACTACGGCGCCCGCTACAACATCGACCTGGACCTGATCACCCGCGGCTCCGGCTTCGGCTACTACGGCTCGGTCCTCACCAGCGTCATCTTCGCCAGCTTCACCTTCATCTTCTTCGCCCTCGAGGGCTCGATCATGGCCCAGGGCCTCAAGCTCGGCCTCGGACTGCCGCTGTGGCTGGGCTACTTGGTCTCCACGCTGATGGTGATCCCGCTGGTGATCTACGGCATGAAGGCGCTCAGCAAGCTCCAGGTGTGGACCACGCCGATCTGGCTGCTGCTGATGGTCGCCCCGCTGGTCTACCTGGTCTCCACCGACCCGGGCACCGTCGACCACTTCCTCGCCTACGCGGGCACCGACGGCGACGGCGGCGTCAACACCGCCTCCGTGCTCCTCGGTGCGGGCGTGTGCCTGTCTCTCATCGCGCAGATCGGCGAGCAGATCGACTATCTGCGCTTCATGCCGCCCAAGACCGAGGCCAACAAGCGCAGTTGGTGGACCGCCGTGGTGATGGCCGGGCCCGGCTGGGTCGTACTGGGCGCGCTGAAGCAGGCCATCGGTGTCTTCCTCGCCGTCTACATCCTGGCCGAGGTCGGCCCGGCCGCCGCCACCGAGCCGATCCAGCAGTTCCGTGGCGCGTTCGACGCGATGATGCCGTCCTGGATGGTCGTCCCGCTCGCCGTCGCCCTCGTCGTGATCAGCCAGATCAAGATCAACGTCACGAACGCGTACTCCGGTTCGCTGGCATGGACCAACTCCTTCACCCGCGTCACCCGGCACTACCCCGGTCGACTGGTCTTCGTCCTGGTCAACCTGGCCTTCGCGCTGGTCCTGATGGAAGCCGACATGTTCAGCTTCCTCAACGACATCCTCGGCTTCTACTCGAACTGCGCGATCGCCTGGGTGGTCACCGTCGCCACCGACATCGGTGTCAACAAGTACCTGCTGAAGCTGTCCCCGCACGCCCCCGAGTTCCGCCGAGGCATGCTCCACCCGGTCAACCCCGTCGGTGTCGTCGCCTTCGTCGCCGCCTCCGGCCTGTCGATCGCCCTGTACTTCCACGCCCTGGGCGACACCCTCCAGCCGTACTCCCCGGTCGCGGCGGCCGTCATCGCGTTCGTCCTCACCCCGCTGATGGCGATCGTCACCAAGGGCAAGTACTACCTGCGCCGCACCGACGACGGCATCGACGAACCGCTGCTCGACGCGGAGGGCAACCCCAGCGCCACGACGTACGACTGCCACGTCTGCCACCAGGCGTACGAGCGCCCCGACCTGACCGCTTGCCGGACCCACGACGCGGCCGTCTGCTCACTGTGCCTCAGCACGGACAAGGTCGGCGACCATGTGCTGCCGGCGCAGCCGTCGACGTGACCTGCCCCGGCTTCGAACGCACCCCGGGGAGTGGCAGGTCACAGTCACGGCGAGGGCAAGGTCACAGCCCTGCCTCTGCTGCCGCTCAAGTCTCCTGGCCTAGCATCCGAGCATGACGGTCCTGCCTGACGACGGGCTTGAACTGGCCGCCGAGTTCCCAGACGTGACCCATGAGCAGTGGCAGCGCCTCGTTGCGGGTGTCCTGCGCAAATCGGGCAAGGACGTCGAGGACTCGGAAGCCGAGGAAGCCCTGTCCACCCCGCTGGAGGACGGGCTTCGCACCCCGCCTCTGTACACCGCGAGCCACGCCGCACCCGAGCCCGGCCTCCCCGGGTTCGCGCCCTTCGTGCGGGGCAGCCGGCCCCAAGGAAACGCGGTCGGCGGCTGGGACGTACGGCAACGGCACACGACGGCCGACGGCGCCGCGGTGCTCGCGGACCTGGAGAACGGCGTCACTTCCCTGTGGCTGACCGTCGGCGAGGGCGGGATCCCGGTGTCGTCGCTCGGCCGGGTCCTCGACGGCGTCCACCTCGACCTGGCCCCCGTCGTCCTCGACGCGGGGCGTGAGGTCGAGGTCGCCGCACATGAGTTGCTGCGGCTGTACGAGGAGCGGGGTGTCGCCAAGGGGGCGGCGCGCGGCAACCTCGGCGCGGATCCGCTCGGGCACGAGGCCCGTACCGGGCAGGCGTACGACTTCGCGCCCGTGGCCCGGCTCGCGCGGCTGTGCACCGAGGAGTACCCGGGGCTGCGGGCGCTGACCGTGGACGCGCTGTCGTACCACGAGGCCGGCGGCTCGGCGGCGCAGGAGCTGGGCTGTTCGCTGGCGACCGGAGTGGCGTACCTGCGCGAGCTGACCGGGACCGGGCTCACCGTCGAACAGGCCTGTGCGCAGCTGGAGTTCCGGTACGCCGCGTCGGCCGACCAGTTCCTGACGATCGCCAAGCTGCGCGCGGCGCGCCGGCTGTGGGCGCGGGTGGGCGAGGTCTGCGGTGTCCCGGGCGCCGGGGCGCAGGTCCAGCACGTGGTGACCTCGCCGGTGATGATGACGCGCCGCGACCCGTGGGTGAACATGCTGCGCGCGACCATCGCCACGCTGGCCGCGGGCGCGGGCGGGGCCGACTCCGTCACCGTGCTGCCCTTCGACCACGCCCTGGGACTGCCGGACGCGTTCGCCCGGCGCATCGCCCGCAACACCTCGACGATCCTCATCGAGGAGTCGCACCTGTCCCGGGTCATCGATCCGGCGGGCGGTTCCTGGTACGTGGAGCGGCTCACCGACGAACTCGCCCACGCGGGCTGGGAGTCCTTCCAGCGGATCGAGCGGCTGGGCGGCCTGAGGGCCGCTCTGCGTTCGGGGCGTCTCGGGCAGGACCTGGCAGCCACCTGGGAAACGCGCAGCGGCAAGCTCGCCAAGCGGCGCGAACCCGTCACCGGTGTCAGCGAGTTCCCGTTCCTCGCCGAGAAGCCGGTCGTGCGCGAGAGCGCGCCCGCGGCGCCGTCGGGTGGTCTTCCGCGCGTGCGCCGCGACGAGGCGTACGAGGCGCTGCGTGCCCGCTCGGACGCCCACCTGGCCGCGACCGGCTCCCGGCCGCGCGTCTTCCTGGCCACCATCGGACCGGCCGCCGCGCACACCGCGCGGGCGACCTTCGCCTCCAACCTCTTCCAGGCGGGCGGTATCGAGCCCGTCACCGAGGGCACGTTCGAGGACAGCGGCGCCACGGAAGTGTGCCTGTGCTCCAGCGACGCGGTGTACCAGGAGCAGGCAGAAGCCGTGGCCGCGGAACTGAGGGCCGTCGGCGCCTCGCACGTGTCCCTCGCCGGGCGCCCCGGGCCGTACTCCGGAGTCGACGGCTACGTCTTCGCGGGATGCGACGCCGTCGCCGTACTGTCCGCGACCCTCGACCGCATGGGAGTGTCCTGATGGGAATCCCCGATTTCTCCGAGATCGAACTGGGGACCCCGGCCGTCGACGGCGGTGCCGACGAGTGGCGTACGGCCGTCAAGAAGGCGACCGACGGTGACGACCTGCTGTGGGAGACCCCAGAGGGCATCCCGGTCAAGCCGCTCTACACCGGGCACGACCTGGAGGGCCTGGACTTCCTCGGCACGTACCCGGGCATCGCGCCGTACCTGCGCGGCCCGTACCCGACCATGTACGTCAACCAGCCGTGGACGATCCGCCAGTACGCGGGCTTCTCCACCGCCGAGGAGTCGAACGCCTTCTACCGCCGCAACCTGGCCGCCGGCCAGAAGGGCCTGTCGGTCGCCTTCGACCTGCCGACCCACCGCGGCTACGACAGCGACCACCCGCGGGTGACCGGTGACGTCGGCATGGCGGGCGTGGCGATCGACTCGATCTACGACATGCGTCAGCTGTTCGACGGCATCCCGCTGGACCGGATGACCGTGTCGATGACGATGAACGGCGCCGTACTGCCCGTGCTCGCGCTGTACATCGTGGCCGCGGAGGAGCAGGGCGTGCCGCCGGAGAAGCTGGCGGGGACCATTCAGAACGACATCCTCAAGGAGTTCATGGTCCGCAACACGTACATCTATCCGCCGAAGCCGTCGATGCGGATCATCTCCGACATCTTCGCCTTCACCTCGCAGCGGATGCCCCGCTACAACTCCATCTCCATCTCCGGCTATCACATCCAGGAGGCGGGGGCGACGGCCGACCTGGAGCTCGCGTACACGCTCGCCGACGGCGTGGAGTACATCCGGGCCGGGCGGGAGGCGGGCCTGGACGTGGACGCCTTCGCACCTCGTCTCTCCTTCTTCTGGGCGATCGGCATGAACTTCTTCATGGAGATCGCCAAGCTGAGGGCGGCGCGCCTGCTGTGGGCGAAGCTGGTGAGGCAGTTCGACCCGAAGAACAGCAAGTCGCTGTCGCTGCGCACCCATTCGCAGACCTCCGGCTGGTCGCTGACCGCGCAGGACGTGTTCAACAACGTGACGCGTACGTGTGTCGAGGCGATGGCGGCCACCCAGGGCCACACCCAGTCGCTGCACACCAACGCCCTCGACGAGGCCCTCGCCCTGCCGACCGACTTCTCCGCGCGCATCGCCCGCAACACCCAGCTGCTGATCCAGCAGGAGTCCGGCACGACCCGGGTCATCGACCCGTGGGGCGGCAGCGCCTACGTGGAGAAGCTGACGTACGACCTCGCCCGCCGGACCTGGCAGCACATCCAGGAGGTCGAGCAGGCGGGCGGCATGGCCAAGGCCATCGACGCCGGCATCCCCAAGCTGCGCATCGAGGAGGCCGCGGCCCGCACCCAGGCCCGGATCGACTCCGGGCGCCAGCCGGTCATCGGCGTCAACAAGTACCGCGTGGACAGCGACGAACAGATCGAGGTCCTCAAGGTCGACAACTCCTCCGTACGCGCCCAGCAGATCGCCAAGCTGCGCCGACTGCGCGAGGAGCGGGACGAGCGGGCCTGCCAGGACGCGCTGGACGCGCTGACCCGGGCCGCCGGGGGCGACGGCAACCTCCTCGAACTGGCCGTGCACGCGGCGCGCGCCAAGGCGACCGTGGGCGAGATCTCCGACGCCCTGGAGAAGGTGTACGGACGGCACGCGAGCCAGATCCGTACGATCTCCGGCGTGTACCGCAACGAAGCAGGCGAGTCCCCGTCCGTGGAACGCACCCGCACCCTGGTGTCCGCGTTCGAGGAGGCCGAGGGCCGCCGCCCGCGCATCCTGGTCGCCAAGATGGGCCAGGACGGCCACGACCGCGGCCAGAAGGTGATCGCCACCGCCTTCGCCGACCTCGGCTTCGACGTGGACGTCGGCCCGCTGTTCCAGACCCCGGCCGAGGTCGCCCGCCAGGCCGTCGAGGCGGACGTCCACATCGTCGGGGTCTCCTCGCTGGCCGCCGGTCACCTCACCCTCGTACCGGCGCTGAAGGAGCAACTCGCCGAGGAGGGGCGCGAGGACATCATGATCGTGGTCGGTGGGGTGATCCCGCCGCAGGACGTGCCCACGCTCCTGGAGATGGGCGCGGCGGCCGTCTTCCCGCCCGGCACGGTGATCCCGGACGCGGCCCACGACCTGGTCCGGCAGCTGTCGGCCGATCTCGGGCACGGCCTCTGAAGCCCATGGCGATCGACCTCGACACGTATGTGAAGGGTGTCCTCGACGGGAAGCGGGCGATCATCGCGCGCGCCATCACGCTCGTCGAGTCCACCCGGCCCCAGCACCGGGCGCTGGCACAGGAGTTGCTGACCGAGCTGCTCCCGCACAGCGGCCGGGCCCGGCGGATCGGCGTCAGCGGTGTGCCGGGGGTGGGCAAGTCGACGTTCATCGACGCGTTCGGCACCCTGCTCACCGGGCTCGGGCACCGGGTGGCGGTGCTGGCGGTCGACCCGTCGTCCAGTCGTACGGGCGGCTCGATCCTCGGCGACAAGACCCGCATGGAACGCCTGGCCGTCGACCCGGCGGCCTTCGTCCGGCCCTCCCCCACCGCGGGCACGTTGGGCGGGGTCGCCAAGGCGACCCGCGAGTCGATCGTGGTGATGGAGGCGGCCGGCTACGACGTGGTCCTGGTGGAGACGGTCGGCGTCGGCCAGTCCGAGACCGCGGTCGCCAACATGGTCGACTCCTTCCTGCTGCTGACCCTCGCCCGCACCGGCGACCAGCTGCAGGGCATCAAGAAGGGTGTCCTGGAGCTGGCGGACGTGATCGCCGTCAACAAGGCGGACGGCCCGCACGAGCGCGACGCCCGCGCGGCGGCACGGGAGTTGGCGGGCGCGCTGCGCCTGATGCACGGCAGGGACGCGGCGTGGTCACCGCCCGTGCTGAGTTGCAGCGCCCGGGAGTCCACCGGTCTGGACACCGTCTGGGAACGTCTGGAACAGCACCGCGCGCTGTTGGACTCGACGGGGCGTCTCGCCGCCAAGCGCCGCGACCAGCAGGTCGACTGGACGTGGAGCATGGTCCGCGACGAACTCCTCGGCCGCCTGCACGCCGATCCGGCGGTACGGGCCTTGGCACCGGCCCTCGAACAGCAGGTCAGGGAAGGCGAGTTGACGGCGACGCTGGCCGCCGAGCGCATCCTGAGGGTGTTCACGCAGCCCGGCGACGAGGGGACCGAACACTGACGGCCGAGCTGCCCGAAAGAGGCACCCGGCGCCTGTGGTAGCTTGCCGGGGCCAGTCGTACCCATGTGCGTACACGTACGTGCGTGGGTCAGGGAATCCGGTGCGAATCCGGAGCTGACGCGCAGCGGTGAGGGCGACGGGCGGAGCAACGGCCACTGGACGGCGATCGCGGTCCGGGAAGGCGCTTCGTCCGGGTGACCCCGAGTCCGAAGACCTGCTGGCGGCCCCGGCAGCGCAGGACGGCCGGGGAGCATCCCGTACGACCGGGCTTCGCGCTTGAGCCCTCGACGCCGAAGGAAGTTCCGTGCCCCTCGCACGCCCCATCCGTCATGCCGCCCTGTCGTCTCTGGCCGGCGCCCTGTTGCTGACCGGCTGCGGCGGCTCCTCCGGCTCGTCGGCCGGGAACTCGGCGAAGGGCGAGGCCGAGGGCTATCCGGTCACGCTCGACAACTGCGGGCACCAGGTCCGCGTCCTTGGTCCTCCGCAGCGCGCGGTCTCCCTCAACCAGGGCACGACCGAGATCATGCTCTCCCTGGGGCTGGCCGATCGCATGGTGGGCACCGCCACCTGGACGGACCCGGTGGCGAAGGGCCTGGAGAAGGCGGGCGGCAAGGTGAAGCGGCTTGCCGACAACGCCCCGTCCTTCGAGAAGGTCCTGGACACCGAGCCCGACTTCGTCGCCGCCTCCTTCGCCTCCACGCTCGGCCGGGGCGGCGTGGCCCCGCGCGAGCAGTTCGACAAGCTCGGCGTCCCCACCTACCTCTCCCCCTCCGACTGCGTCGGCAAGGACAACAGCGGTGACGGCGACGGCGTACGCACCGAGCCCCTCACCCTGGACGCCGTCTACGGCGAAGTACGCGACCTCGCCAGGATCTTCGGCGTCGAGGAGCGCGGCGAGCGACTGGTCACCGATCTGAAGGACCGGGTGAAGAAGGCCACCACCGGTCTCGACGCCGAGGACGTGACCCTCATGTACTGGTTCGCCAACTCCCAGTCCCCGTACCTGGCGGGCTGCTGCGGCGCCCCCGGCATCGTCACCCGCGAACTCGGCGCGAAGAACGTCTTCGACGGCACCCACGAGGAGTGGCCGCAGGTCAACTGGGAGACCGTCGCCGACCGCGACCCCGACGTCCTCGTCATCGGCGACCTGAGCCGCAAGCAGCAGACGGCCGAGACCGCCGCGAAGAAGATCGAGTTCCTGGAGTCCGACCCGGTCACGAAGAACATGACCGCGGTCCGGAAGAAGCGGTACGTACTGCTGTCCGGCCAAGCCATGAACCCGACCCTGCGGACCGTCGAGGGCATCGAAAAGGTGGCGGCGGCGCTACGCGCGTACGGCCTCGCGGGATGACCGACGCCCTGTCCGCGACCACCCCGGCGGCGGTGCGCGGGCTGCGCCGCGCCCTGCTGTGGGCGGCCGGTCTCGCGTCGCTGTGCGCCTCCGTCGCCGTGGCGATCACCATCGGGCCTGCGGACATCGCCGTCTCAGACGTGTGGTCCACGGTGGCGGCCCATCTGGGGTGGGGGCAGGCGGAGTTGACGCCGATCCGGGACGGGATCGTGTGGAATCTGCGGCTGCCGCGCACCCTGCTCGCCGCCGTGTGCGGCGCCGGACTGGCCGTGTGCGGGGCGGTCATGCAGTCCCTGCTGCGCAACCCGCTCGCCGATCCCTTCGTGCTGGGCGTCTCCTCCGGTGCCTCGACGGGCGCGGTCATGGTGGTCGTGCTCGGCGCGGGCGGCGGCGTCCTGTCGGTCTCCGGCGGCGCGTTCGTGGGCGCGGTGGTCTCCTTCGCGCTGGTGCTGCTGCTCAGCCACACCCTCGGCGGCACCACGGACCGCGTGGTGCTCGCCGGCGTCGCCGCCATGCAGCTGTTCTCCGCGCTCACCTCCTTCGTCGTGATGACGGCGGCCGACGCGGAGACCACGCGCGGGGTGCTGTTCTGGCTGCTCGGCTCCCTCAGCGGGGCCGACTGGACGGACGTGGGTGCGGGTCTCACGGCGCTGGTGGCGGCGCTGCTGGTGTGCGCCGCTTACGCCAGGGCGTTGGACGCGTTCGCGTTCGGGCAGGACGCCGCCGCGTCGCTGGGCGTGCATGTCGCCCGCACTCGGCTGGTTCTGCTGTGCGCCACCGCTCTGCTGACGGCTGCCCTGGTGAGCTCGGCCGGGGCGATCGGCTTCGTCGGTCTTGTGCTGCCGCACGCGGCACGCGCGCTGACCGGTCCCCGCCATACGCGGCTGCTGCCGGCCACCGCCCTGGCCGGGGCGGTGTTCCTGGTCTGGGTCGACACGCTGGCCCGCACGGTGCTGGACCCGCTGGAGGTGCCGGTGGGCGTGGTGACCTCGCTGATCGGCGTACCGGCGTTCGTCCTCGTCCTGTACCGCACCAGGGGCCCGCGATGACCCACGACACGGGACTGCGCGCCGACCGGGTCACCCGCGGGCTCGGCGGCACACTGGTCCTGGACGGGGTCAGCCTCACCCCTTTGCCCGGGACCGTCACCGGCCTACTCGGCCCGAACGGCTCGGGCAAGTCCACCCTGCTGCGCCTGCTCGCCGGGGTCCTCGCGCCGACCTCCGGCGTGGTCGCTCTGGACGGCCGCCCGCTGGACCAGGTGGGCCGTCGCGCCGTGGCCCGGCGCGTCGCCGTAGTGGAGCAACAGGCGGACACCCAGGTCGCGTTGACCGTTCTCGATGTCGTACGCCTGGGCCGCGTCCCGCACCGGCGGGCCTGGAGTCCCGCGTCCGCCACGGACGAGGAAGCCGTCCGCACCGCTCTGGCCCGCACAGGCCTCGCCCATATGGCCGACCGGCCCTGGCACACCCTCTCCGGCGGCGAGCGCCAGCGGGTCCAGATCGCCCGCGCTCTCGCCCAGGAGCCGCGGGAACTGCTGCTGGACGAACCCACCAACCACCTCGACATCCAGCACCAGCTCGCGCTGCTGGCCCTGATCGCCGAACTCCGCCTGACCAGCGTGATCGCGCTGCACGACCTGAACCTGGCCGCGATGTACTGCGACCACGTGGTCGTCCTGAAGCAGGGCCGCGTGGTGGCCGGTGGCAGCCCCCGGGACGTCCTCACCGAAACCCTCGTCGCCGACGTCTACGGAGTACGGGCCACCATCACGGACGACGGCCCCGAGGAACGCCCCCACATACGGTTCCTGGGGCCGGTCTCGACCAGCTGACGCACACCGCCGGGTTCCGGTGCTGTCGCATCCCCGGACCGCGCCACCGCCGTCGCCGGAGCCGGTGACCCCGGCGGCGCCCGGACCGCAGCGGCCCGCCCCGCGGCTGGGCGCTCAGGACGCGGTCGCGGCTGCTGCCGCCCGTCCCGCCTGGCGGCCGGAGAACAGGCAGCCGCCGAGGAAGGTGCCCTCCAGGGAGCGGTATCCGTGGACGCCGCCTCCGCCGACGCCCGCGACCTCGCCGGCCGTACAGACCGGGGACGACCTCGCCGGCCGCGTTCAGGACGCGGCCCGACAGGTCGGTCTGGAGTCCGCCGAGGGTCTTGCGGGTGAGGATGTTGAGGCGTACGGCGATGAGGGGGCCGGCACTCGAATCCATGATCTTGTGGGCCGAGGCCGTGCGGCTGAGCGTGTCGCCGGGGTAGGCCAATGCGTTGCGGATGCCCATGACCTGGACGTCCTTGGTGTAGGGGTTGTCGATCTCCCGGTCGCGGGCGTCGATCTGGCGTTTGAGGTCGTCCAGCTTGATCAGGTTGTCGCCGGTGAGCTTGTTCATGCCCCTGACGAGTTCCGACAGGGTCGTCCCGACGACGAAGTCGACGCCGTTCTTCTTGAACTTCTCGATCGGCTCGGGGGTCTGCCAGATGCGCGAGAGCAGTTGCCAGACGTTCTTGTTGGTGAGGTCCGGGTTCTGCTCGGAGCCGGAGAGCGCGAACTCCTTGGCCATGATCTTCTGGGTGGTGACGAACCACGAGTAGTCGTAACCGGTGTCGGTGATCGACTTGAGGGTGTGGAGGGTGTCGTAACCGGGGATGTCGGGCGTGCCGAAGCGCTTGCCGGTGGCGTCGAACCACATGGACGACGGGCCGGGCAGGATGCGGATGCCGTGGCCGGGCCAGATCGGGTCGTAGTTGCGCAGGCCCTCGGTGTAGTGCCACATGCGGTCGGGGTTGACGATCCGTCCGCCCGCCTTCTCGGTGATCGCCAGCATGCGGCCGTCCACGTGCGCCGGGACACCGGTGATCATGGACTTGGGCGGGGTGCCGAGGCGGGTGGGCCAGTTCTGCCGTACGAGGTCGTGGTTGGCGCCGATACCGCCGGAGGTGACGATCACGACCGGCACGCGCAGTTCGAACTCGCCGACGACCGTACGGGAACTGGGCTTGCCGCGCTGGGCGTTGCTCGGTTCCAGGATCGCGCCGCGTACGCCGGTGACGGCGCCGCCCGTCGTCACGATGTCGTCGACGCGGTGCCGGAACTTGAAGGTCACCTTCCCGTCCTCGACGGCCGCCCGCACCTTCTTCTCGAACGGCTCGACGACCGCCGGGCCGGTGCCCCAGGTGACGGGGAAGCGGGGCACCGAGTTGCCGTGACCGTCCGCGAGGCCGCCGCCGCGCTCGGCCCAGCCGACGATCGGGAACCACTGCACACCCAGCCCGGAGAGCCAGGAGCGCTTCTCCCCCGCGGCGAAGTCCACGTACGCCTCGGCCCACTTGTAGGCCCAGTAGTCCTGGCCGCCCGGGTCGTCGACACCGCGGTCGAAGCCGGCCGTGCCCAGGCAGTCCTGCCAGGCGAGTTCATGGGAGTCCTTGATGCCCATCAGCCGCTGCTCGTCGGAGTCGACGAGGAACAGGCCACCGAACGACCAGAAGGCCTGCCCGCCAAGGCTCGCCTCCGGTTCCTGGTCGAGCAGCAGCACCTTGCGTCCCGCCGCCGCCAGTTCCGCCGTCGCGACCAGGCCGGCGAGCCCGCCGCCGACGACGATCGCGTCCGCGTCCGACGAGGCGGCCGAGGCGGCGAAGGCAGGGGCCGTCGCCTGCGCGAGGGCGGCGCCTGCGATCGCGCCGCCCGCCACCGTCAGGGCGCTGCGGCGCGTGATCGCGGCCGGAGGCACTGGCGGAGTGTCGGTATTCGAGGGTTGCAGTATTCGCCCACAGGGCGAGCACTCCCACACCCGGTCGCGGTGACAAGGCGTACAGCTCTCACCGCAGCGGGCGCTGTCTGCGCAAAGACACCGGATCAAGAAGAAGAGATCGAGCGCGCACCGGAGCGCGGGCGCCAGCGCGGGTCTGGTGGACGGAGGAGCTCGCGCACCGGTTCGTCACCGAACTTCCCCAGATGCCGGAACTCGCCGACATCGTCGGCACCGGCTTCGCCATCGACCGCGGACCCTTCTTCGACCGGCTCCGCGACTACCTGGACGCCGAAGCGCAGGCCGGCACACTCGACTTCCGTTCGGCCGACGGACAGACCCAGCCGACATCGGCCGTGGCCGAACAGTTCCTCGGCATGATCTGCGGCCAGCTCCTGTGGCCTCAACTCGTACGCACCGACTTCGTCCCGCCCGACCCCACCGACACCACGATCGTGGACGAAGCCGTCGCCCTCATGCTCACCCGCTATCGCACCGGATCCTGAAGCCTGGACCACCAGTTCACGCTGCAAGGACCCCGATACGTCGCCTCACCGGGACAGGTACAGGTACGGGTGACTCGACCGACAACGAATACCGGCGAGCACGGCCGGTCCTCCCCGTAACCAACAGCGGCCGACAGCTGAGCCCGGGCCGTGGCCTCCCGGTACTGCTGACGTGCGCCCCCGGCCTTGTGCTCGGTGGCGCGACCACCAACAAGTGATCGACGAAATCCTCCAGCACGTGTGAACCCGGGGCGACGTCGGCCCCGCTGTGACGGTGTTGGCCTTCTGCGGCGGCGACCACCGCGGCTACACCGGTTAGCCAGCGCCACCCGCAGACAGCGCGTGATCCGAAAAAGATCATCATCCGCGAGCGCCGCGAAGCGAGACGTAGTGATTCAGGCCGGAGTCCCTCTGGTCCTGTCCTACGTGCCTGATGGCGCCTCCCTCAAGAGAACGAGCCCTCAGGCGAACCGGAGGAATGACACGGTGGAGATCGAGCTGTGGATCAACGGATCCGCCCAACGGCTGGACGTCTCGCCACAGGTGAGCCTGCTCGACGCGCTGCGATGGGTAGACAAGCACGCGGAAGCTCCTGGGCGACAGGCGATCTTGGTCTTGAACCCATCTACCAGGAGCTTCCTTACGTCCGGCCGCCACCCCCGCCGCAACTCCCCACCCCGCCGATCAGGTTGGCAAACGCTCACTGTCCCTGCGACCGCTGTGTACGCGGTCGCAGGGGGCGGCTGCCGCAGCACTCATTGACGTGGTGACGGCTCGGTCCGTGCGGGTGCGGTCCGCCGAGTGTGGTGGTGTAGAAGCGCTTCCGATCATGGAAACGGGTGCCATCAGAAAGACAGGCCAGGACTACGACTCGTTGCCACTTCCCGCCCCGTGCCGTGCGCGAAACGACGCGGATGACACGGGCGCCGCGGCCGACGACCTCGGGTTCGGCGTTACCGGCAGGCACATGTTCGCCGACGGAGCGTCAGGTCTGCTGCGCTGTGGCGTGCTGGCGGGGAGTGGCAGGATGGGGGAGCGGGATCTTCTGCGCGAGTTTGTCGCCTTCGACGTCCAGGTCGGGCAGGAGGCGGTCCAGCCATACGGGAATCCACCAGGCCTTCTCCCGTGCGAGTGCCATGGTGGCCGGGATGAATGTCATGCGGATGACGAACGCGTCGATGAGGATGCCCGCCGCCAGCGCGAATCCCGCCTGTTTGATCATGGGCTGGGCGTTGAAGATGAATCCGGCGAAGACCGAGACCATGATCGTGGCCGCGGCGATCACGACGGCGCTCGCCCGGGCGAAGCCGGAGACGGTCGCGTCGAGCGGGTCGGCACCGTGCATGCGGGCCTCACGCATCGAGGTGACCAGGAACACCTGGTAGTCCATGGCCAGTCCATAGAGCACGCCGGTGACGATGATGGGCAGCAGGCTCACCACAGGTGCGCTCGCGTCGAGTCCGAACAGCGCCTGCAGCCAGCCCCATTGGAAGACCGCCGTGGTGATGCCGAAGGTGGCGGCGATGCTGAGCAGGAAGCCGAGCGTGGCCATCACCGGGACGACGACCGAGCGGAAGACCAGGAGCAGGACGATCAGCGAGAGCCCGAGAACGGTGGCCACGTAGAGGGGCAGGACGTCCCCGAGGCGGTCGGACACGTCGATCGCGAGGGCGGTGAAGCCGGTGACGCCGATGGTGACGCCATGGGTTTCGCGGATCTCCCGGCTCTTGTCCCGCACGGAGGCGACGAGGTCCTTGGTGCCGTCGTCGTTCGGACCGTCGCCAGGAATGAGGCTGAGGACGGCCACGGTGCCGGCGGTGTTCATACCTGCCAGAGAGATCGAAGTGGCGCCCTCGGTGTCCTTCAGCTCGGAGACGACCGCAGCGAGGGCCACGGGAGTGAGTGGCCGCCCGCTGTCGGAGGAGCGGGCGACGAGCATGAGGGGGCCGTTGAAGCCGGGCCCGAAAGTGTCGCTGACCTCCTCGTAGCTCTGGCGCTGTGCGGTGTCGGGGTTGTAGCTGGCGCCGGACGGCAGACCCATCCTCATGTCGAGGGCGGGCAGCGCCAGAACCAGGGGGATCAGGAACGCCGCCGCGAGAGCGGGGTACTTGTGGCGGACCAGGTGTGATCCCCAGCGGGTGGCCCGTGTCCGTGCGGCGGCGGAGGCCTGCTGCTGCGCCGTGCGTCGGGTTCCGGCCGAGCAGATGCGCTCCTTGACCAGGCCCAGGAGCGCCGGCAGCAGGGTGAGGGCGAGCAGGACGGTGATGGCGATCGTGGCCGCGGCGGCGAGGGCCATGGTGCTGAGCAGCGTGATACCGACCACCAGCAGTCCTGCCAGGGCGATGATGACGGTGCTGCCGGCGAAGAAGACCGCGCTGCCGGCGGTGCCGATGGCGCGGCCGGTCGCCTCGTGCGCGTCCAGGCCGGTGTCCAGGATGAGCCGCCGTTGCCGGTTGACGATGAACAGGGCGTAGTCGATGCCGACGGCGAGCCCCAGCATCAGGGCCAGTACGGCGGTGAGCGAGTGGATCTCGAAGACGGTGGAGAGAGTGAAGGCGCCGCCGACGCCCACCGTGACACCGATCAACGCGATGACCAGGGGCAGGCCCGCAGCCACGACCGATCCCAGGGTGACCAGCAGGACGATGGCCGCCACCACGACGCCGACGATCTCGCCGACGCCCACGATCTCGGGTATCTCCAGCATGGCCGCCGACGGCAGGACGTCGAGGTGGGCTCGTTCGGCCTGCTGCTCTGCGGCCTCGACGGTGCTGTCGATCGTGCCGGAGGGCAGCTCATAGGTCTGCTCGTCGAACTGGAACTGCATCAGGGCGGTGGAGCCGTCGGCCGAGACGATGACCCCGGGCACCGGTCGGCCGTCCTGCAGCAACGGGGTCGGCGCCTTGCCTCCCGTCGGCTGCCCGGCAGCTTCGGCCACCGCCGCCTGGGTCCGCAGCAGCGGACTCTTCTCCCCCTTGGACAGTTCGTCGGCGAGGACCTTGCGGGCGTCGATGACGTGGTCGTGGCGGTAGACCGCGTCCACCGACGCGATGAGGGCGGCGCGGCTGTCCTCGCCGTCGACCCGCGTCCCGTTCTGCGCGCGGAACACCAGCATGCCCTGCCCGCCGGACGCCTCGGGAAGGGACTTCGCCAGATCGTCGATGACCTCCTGGGCAGAGGTGCCGTCGATGCGTACCTCGTTGCTCAGCTTGACGGGGTTGACCGCGAGCAGCGCCACCACGGCGGCTACCACCGCCAGCCAGCCGGTGATCACATACCAGGGCCTGGCGTAGGCGAAATGTCCCAGCCGGTACAGCAGCACAGACACACTCTTCTCCCTTCTCCGGCGCACCCTGCTGGGCACGCGCTTCCGAACGAGGTGAGAGGGTACTATCAAAGTGATAGTGAACTATCGAAGCGGTAGGGCGCTATCATCGCACAGGCGATTGAGTAGTCTGCGGTGCAGAACGGGAGGGTCAGAGATGCCGAACGCCGCACCGCGCACACGCCGGCTCCGCAGAGTTGACGCCCGCTCCAGCGTGGAGCGCATCATTGCGGCCGGACGTAATGTCCTTGGCGCAGGTGAGGGCTCTTTGGAGCAGATCGCCGTCGAGGCGGGCGTGGGCATCGCCACGCTCTACCGGCACTTCCCCAACCGGGAGGCCATCGTCCGGGCCGTCCTCGACGACATCCTCGAGACCGACCTCCTCCCACTGATCAACGACGCCACGGCCTCCCGTCACCCGCGCCAGGCCCTCCTGGACATCGCCACCCGGCTGCTCGACCTGATCACCGAGGAGCGGGGACTGGTCACCTTCGCCGCCAACTTCGCCGACGTCGCCGTGGACGCCCTCCAGCGGTTCAGCGAGTCCCTCCGGCCCCTCCTTGAGCACGCACAGGAGCAGGGCGAGATCCGTACCGACCTAACTGCGGACGACATTCCGCACTTCCTCGTCATGGGTATCGCAGGCCTCGCGCTCCCCGGTACCACACCGTCCATGCGCGCACGCTTCATGGCCCTGCTCTTCGACTCGCTCAACCCCGCCGGCACGTCCCCTCTCCCACCGGCACGCGCGGAAACGGAAGAAGACGACCTCCGCGCCGCGATCAGCGGCGTCGTCCGGGACTGACTCCCGGAGGCCGCGACTGACCCCAGTAGCGCCTGATTCGGTGGTGCTGTCGGCGAGTAGAGATGCCTGGGCGGCTTGGCACCCTGAACCAAACTCTGGTCACCACTGCACGTACCCCGTTGCGCGCGGGCCAGGTGTCCGGAGCGGGTCTTCTCAGACCGCTCGAGGGAAGAGCTGCTCGACTGCGGTGACCACGGCGGCGCGGCGGGCTGCGGTGGTGGAGTCGGTGGCGTGTTCGGCCGCGGCTTCGGTGAGTTCGGGTTGAGCTGCCCAGGTAGTGGCGATCTGGTTGACCAGGGCGAGGACGTCGGCCGGGTCCCAGGCGGGATTGAGCTGCCCGGCCTGCTGGGCCTGGCGGAGCTGGTCGAGCTTGCGGGTGATGACCGCCCGGGTGGGATCGTCTTCGGTGTCGGCAGCATCAGCCAGTTCGAGGCGGCCCCAGGTGATCAGGCGGTAATGGTCGGGGCGGGCGGTGAAGTAGTCGAACAGGCGGCCCGCGTAGCTGGGAAGGTCGGACGGGTCTATCTGGGTGGCGTCGGCGATGACAGAGAGCTCTCGCGCGGCGACGTGGGCGTAGAGCGCTTCCTTGCCGCGGAAGTAGGCGTAGACCCGTTCCTTGCTGGTCCGAGCGATTTTGGCGATGCGGTCGACGCGGGCGCCGGCGATGCCGTGGCGGGCGAACTCCTCCATGGCGGCGGCGAGGATCCGCTCACGCGTGGTGTCGCCACTGTCAGGAGTGGCTGCGCGTGCTGGGGTCTGGCCGAAGTCGGGGGAGTGGGACATAACCCCAGGATAAGGCACCGAACGGTTTGGTTTGGCGTTGTGGGATGCCTGCCCGTAGAGTTAAAACCAAACAGTTCGGTTCGGCCCGTTCGGGGTAACCGGCAAGCACTGAGGAAGTGAACTCATGCAGCACCGCAATCTGGGCTCTCAGGGCCTGCGCGTCTCGGCGCTCGGTCTTGGCGTCATGGGCATGTCCATGGCCTACGGCACCTCGAACGACGACGAGGGCACCGCGACCATCCGCCGCGCCCACGAACTCGGGATCGACCTCTTCGACACCGCCGAGCTGTACGGCGCCGGCGCCGGCAGCAACGAGATCCTGCTGGGCAATGCGGTCCGGGACTTCCGCGACGAGGTGGTCCTGGCCACCAAATTCGGCTTCGACATGACCTCCCAGCCGCTCGGTTCCGGCTTCAACAGCCGCCCCGAGAACATCCGCAAGGTCGCCGAGAACAGCCTGCGCTACCTGCAGACCGACCACATCGACCTCTTTTACCAGCACATCTCCGACCCCAACGTCCCCGCCGAGGAAGTCGCGGGCGTAGTCGGTGAACTGATCACCGAGGGCAAGGTCAGGTACTTCGGCCTGAGCAACGTCGGCCCCCAGTACATCCGCCGCGCCCACGCCGTCACCCCGGTCTCCGCCCTCCAATACGAGTACTCCCTCTTCGAGCGCGAGGTAGAGGAGAAGATCCTCCCCGTCCTGCGGGAGCTCGGCATCGGCCTGGTCCCCTACTCCCCGCTCGGCCGAGGCTTCCTGACGAGCGCGGTCAAGCCCGCGACCGAATACCCCGCGGACGACATGCGCAGCTGGGACGAGCGTTGGCAGGGCGAGAACTACGCCTACAACCTCCGCGCCACCGAACAGCTCACGGAACTCGCCGCAGCCAAGGGCATCACCACCGCCCAACTCGCGCTGGCCTGGCTCCTCGCCCAGGGCCAGGACGTCGTGCCCATCCCCGGCACCCGCAGCGCCAAGCGTCTTGAGGAGAACGCCGGCGCCGACGGCGTCCAGCTCACCAGCGCCGACCTGGCCCGCATCACCGAGATCCTCCCCCACGGATCGGCGGGCAGCCGCTACCCGGCCGCGTCACTGTCCAGCTTCACCACCGACTGACCACGCCGACATCACGACGCCTTCCCACCGGTCATTTGGTCAGGAGCCGGTGGCAGATGAGCGTGGCGGCTATGCCGACGAAGGCGAGGAAGTGCTCGGGCTTGCGTTCGTAGCGGCGGTGCAGCGGCGGCATCCGGCAAGCCAGGAAGCCGTACGTTCAACGACCCATCGATGGCGGCCGAGCCGCTGCGACGGCACGATGCCCTTGCGGGCGATGCGGTGGCGTATGCCGCGGTTGCGGAGCCATCGTCGCAGGTGTTCGTAGTCGTAGCCCTTGTCCGCATGCAGTTTCGCCGGGCGTCTGCGTCGGGGTCCACGGCGGGAGCAGATGGGCGGGATGCCGGGCACAAGCGGCTCCAGGGCCTGGCTGTCGTGCATGTTGGCTCCGGAGATGCCCAGCGACAGTGAGCGTTTGCCAACCTGGTTGGCGGGGTGGTGAGTTGCGGCGGGGGTGGCGGCCGGACGTACGCAAGCTCCTGGTAGATGGGTTCACGACCAAGATCGCCTGTCGCCCAGGAGCTTCCGCGTGCTTGTCTACCCGTCCGGCATCGATGTGTCCACCGCGCCCCTTCGCTTCCTGTCCGGGCGTCTGCGGGTGATCCGCAGGGAACACGGCACCCGCTGGCGCCGCCTGAGCACTGGCCGCCAGGCCCTGCTCGCCCTCGCCCATCTACGACACGGGCACACCTACGCTCAGCTGGCTGTGGGCTTTGACGTCGGGACCAGCACCGCCTACCGCTACATCGCCGAGGCCGTCGAGGTCCTGGCCGCCCTCGCACCGACCCTCACCCAAGTGCGCAACGCCGACCCCCGCTGGCAGCCCGGCAACTTCGAGAAGAACGTCGAGGCCGTGGGCAAGCTCTGCGACCTGGCCGCAACCAAGGGCATCACCGTCTCCCAGCTGGCCCTAACCTGGCTGCTCACCCGGGGCGAGCACGTCGTGCCGATCCCCGGCACCCGCAGCGTCCAGCGCATCGAGGAGAACGCCGGCGCCGCCGACGTCCCTCTGACCGGGGCCGACCTCGCCACGATCGACGAGATCCTGCCGCACCGCAGCTTCGGCGCCCGCTGCTCCGAGGACCACGCCCCCCGTCTGGATCTGAGTCCGCCCCGGGACCCGAGCCGCCCTTCCTGACGGACACCGCCGGGACCCTCACCCCGAGGGCCCCGAACAGCCCCGCGCACCTGCCGCCCGGAGCCAACAGGCGAGTCCGTCACCGCACGAAACCACCGACCATGACAACGATCAGACTCGGAACAATGCCCTGCTCCACTGCCTAGCCCTGCGGGGCGGCCCGTCGCGCAGTCAAGTAGTCGGACCAGTTCCCGCCGGCGAGGGTGGCCCAGCGTTCGGCTGTCTTGGGGTGAATGCCAAGCAGGTCGGCGATGACCATGGGCGGCAGGTCTACCAGAGCGTCCATCATGGCGGTGTTCCGTGCTGCGCGGGCGGGCAGACCGTGGTGTCTCAGGGTGTCGGCGAGGCCGAGGGGGTTGCGCGGGCGTCCAGGGCTGTGACCGGGCAAGAGGTATCTGCACCCGGCCGTGTTGCTGTGCCGGGGGCTGTGCTGGAGCTGATCGTCAATGAGGCGGGCGAGCTTCGGCGGGAGCACGAAGGGGTGGTGGTTGACCGTCAGGTAGGTATGCCCCTGGTCGTGGCGAATGTGGCCGTCAGTGAGTTCGACGATGCGGGTCAGGGGGAGGGCGTAGAGGCGGACGAGAGCAGCCGCGACGCGGACCTCCAGGGGCAACGCCGTGTCGTTGAAGCAGCGCAGCAGCTCTTTTCGGTGCTCCTCCTCGGCCTGGAAGTGGCCTGGGAGTTGGGCGGCTGAGTGCTCGATGACCAGATCCGGCGGGCAGAGGCGTCGTGCAGTGCTCCAGCGGAGGAAGGGGATGGAACGGGAGCGCAGGGTTGGCCGGTCGATCGCCCAGGTGTCCAGATGCCTCTGCTGGAGCTGGGAGAGACTCAGGTGCTGGGTCTCGAGCCAGTTCAGGAAGTTGATGGCGGCGAGGACGTTGCCGCAGTCACCCTTGTGTGCGGCGTAGGTGTAACGGCCGCGGGATGAGCGTCGGCGGGCGTCGCGGATGATGTGCCATTCGGCGAACGGACGGATGAGATTGGCGTGCCGTGGTGGCAGTTCGGCCACGGTCCGTGCGACCCAGTTGGTGAGGAGGGCGAGATTTTCATCGCGTGGCGGCAGGATGCCGGCGGTGACGAGTAGCCCGCGCACGCAGGCGGTGGCAGTCCGTTGCGGCAGCGTGTCGAGGGATTTGTGGTCCAGTGCTTCGGGATCGAGGGCCAGGCGTCCCAGGAGGCGGGCGGCAGAGCTTCGGCGCAGCCACTGCAGGACGCGGTAGGGGTTGTCCGCGCCGGTCAGTACCGCGGCGAGGGGTTGGAGCGGCTGGGTCACGCTTGCGCCGTCCGCGGAGAGCAGGTCGGTCACGCGGGCGGCCAGGGTGCAGCGGGGGCAGCGGCGGCCGGAGTAGAGGTCCGCCGGCTCATCGCAGGCTGAACACCGCTCGACCGGTTCGTCGGGGAACGAGCACGCCTTGCACAGGGGGCTTCCCTCGGCCGTCTGACCGATCAGGATGCGCTGTCGGTTGCACGACGCGCACGGTGCAGGGGTCGACAGGGCTGTTCTGTAACAGGGATCGCACACCGGTCCCTTGGGCCAGAAGACCTTAACCTTCCCGATCCGGCCGCACAGGGCACATGCGCACTCTTCGCGAGGGCGGCACGTGTCGCAGTGGAACGGGCCCAGGCCACCGTTGATGTGGTGTCCGGGGCGGACCCGTTCACAGATGGCGCAGGTCTTTTCGTATCGCTTATAGCACCGCTCGCAGGTGTCCGGCCTGGTGCCGTCGGCCCGGGCGACGATGGGAACGATCTGTCCGCAGACACCGCACAGGCGGGGAGGGCTGGAGTAGCAGCCGCCGCAGACCGGCCCGTCGGAGGTCAGGGCGTTGACCCGGCGTACCCGTCCGCAACGGCAGCAGGTCTGAGTGTTCTTGGGAGCACAGGTCTGGCAGAGGCTGGTGCCGTCGGGCAGGCGCCGGTACGAGATCATCATGCGGTGGCAGTCGGCGCATTCCTCCTTGGCATCCGGCTCCTTGTTCCTGCACGGATTACAGATGCCGCCCTCCGGTCGGCGGGCGTAGATGCCGGCCACTCTGCCGCAGCGGGCGCACGGCTTCTTGGCACGTCGGCCGGCGCAGCGTGAACACAGTCGCCCCGCCGGTCCGTTGTTGGTGGGAAGAGGGTCGGTCCGTCCGCAGTCGCTGCAGGACACCAGGGCGACCGTGTCACCGTGGCCGATGGCGGTCAGCGCAGCCAGCAAACGCACCACGCAGGTCGGGCAGTCGCTACTCGGCAGGCTCAGAGCGTCGGGCCTGTCGGACAGATAGCGCACCAGGCGGAAGGCGTTCGCACCACGCCATGCCCGGGCTTCCTCCGCCACGGCCTGCGCCTGTTCGGGGGCCAGGGATTCGCCCACCGCTGACCGCAGCAGCGTGACGATCTGCTCCTGGGCGGCAGCGAGTTCGGCGCGTAAGCGGAGCTGGTCCGGTGTCAGTGGCCTCACGGCTGACCTGGGCGCCGGATCATGGTCCGCCGTTCTTTCAGCGGCAGCGGCTCGGCCTGTCCATCCGCGGTCTTCTTGACCTGGGCGTTGACCACCTTCGGCTTGATGAGATCGTTCGGCGTGCACTCGAAGATGTCGCACAGCGCGACCAAGGTGTCCATGCTCATCCGCTGCGGCGGCTGCGTCACCAAGCGGTAGACCTGCTCACGCGACAGGGTCACGCCACGTTCCGCCAGGAGCGGCACCAAGTCCGAGGTCTGAAACATCTGGTGCTCGGCCATCGTGGCCCGCAGACACCACTCATAGCCCATCTTCTTGTCGTCAACGCGGCCACCTGATCGTTGTGACCCGGCTACATTGCCCGGGCCGGAAGGGGCCCATGACTGTCGTTCACGAACGCGAGCCGGTCGTCGGCATCCTGCGCGCCATGACCGCCGACATGGACGTCTGCGGCGAACTGGTCCGAGCGGCGAGAACCCACTCCCCCGAGCTGGCCCGGCTCACCGAGGCGGAGACCCGCTCCCACGCCGCCGCCATGATCCGCGCGGCCGGCACCTGGTTCGCCGCCTTCGGCCGGGTCGAGGAACAGGACTTCACGCCCGCCCTGCTGCTCGGTGCCGACCGTGCGGCCCAGGGCATCCCGATGACCGCCGTGGTGCGCGGCGTCCAGGCCGCCCTCACCCGCACGGTGGAGATCACCCTCGACCGCTGCCGGTCCGCCGGAGTACCCGACAGCATGCTGCTCACCATGGTCCTCCGGTTGAAGGAGTACGGCGACACGGTCGAACGCCACGTCATCAACGGGTATCGCGCCGCGGAGCACGACAGAACCCCGCACGGAGCGGGTGAGAACCGCACGAGACTGCTGAGGCAGTTACTGGTCGGAGGCATCACCCCGTCCCCCGAGGAACTCGCCAGGGCCGGGGCGCAGCCGGACCGCTTGCACCGTTGTCTCGTCTCGGACATCGCCGATCCCGCACGCACCCGTGATCTCACCGGCCGGTTCTCCGCGCTCTCCGCACCTCGCGGGATCTTCGGGCTGGTCGGAGGTCGCCTGGTGGGCCTGTGCCCCCGGCTGCCCAGGGGCGAGGAGATCGACGCGACCGCCCTTGTCGTCGCCTCCCCCGCTGCTCCGCTCGACGGCCTGCGCCCTCTGTACCGGCTCTCGGTGCGGGCCATCGACATCGGCAGCCGGCAGGGACGCCACGGACTGTACGACCTCACCGACTTCGCCGCCGAGATCGCCCTGGCGGATGAGCCACTGCTGGGCTCCCTGCTGAGCCGGCGGCTTCTCGGCGGCTCGACCAGTCGGACGACTTCCACCGCCAACTCGCCCTCACCGCCCTGGCTTTCCTCGACAACGGCCGCCGCCTGGACCAGACCGCCACGGTCCTGTTCACCCACCCCAACACCGTCCGCTACCGTCTCGGCCGGCTCCAACAGCTCACCGGCGAGTCGCTGACCGACCCTCCGCTTCCCCACCGCTCAGGACCCCTGACCGCCCTGCACTGGTGGTGGGCCCTGACCACATGGCTGCACGCAGACGGAAACTCCCCCTCCGGGCCGTAGCCCCGGCAACGCGCACTCCGCTTTCGCCGTGCGGGGGCCTCCCGCGACCACGTCGCGGCAAGCCCCCGCCGTACCACCCACCGTCACCTCAGCGCAGGCGGTCCTTGGCCTTGTAGTACGCCCCGCCGAACGGCAGGAACCAGGCGGTGCCGTTGTAGAAGGGGACGGGGACCTTGGGGAAGCCGAGGCCGCGCAGGGGGTTGGCCTCCGGCCTGCCGTCCATCATCTCGGCGACCGCCCGGCCCATGTACGTGGCCATCTGGACGCCGTGGCCGCAGTAACCCATCGAGTAGTACAGGCCGTTCACCTCGCCCGCGTGCGGGAGGCGGTCCCAGGAGAAGCCGACCATGCCGCCCCACACGTAGTCGATCCGCACACCCGCCAGCTGCGGGAAGATCTCCGTCATCTCCTGCCTCAGGACGTCCCCGCTCTTGACGTCGGAGGCCGGGTTGGACGGGGCGAAGCGGGCCCGGCCGCCGAAGGCGAGGCGGTTGTCGGGGGTGAGGCGGATGTAGTGGCCGACGTTCTTGGAGTCGACCACCAGACGGGCGTTCGGGATCAGCTCCTTGGCCCGCGCCTCACCCAGCGGTTCGGTGACGATGATGAAGCTGCCGACGTTGATCAGCCGCTTGCGGAACCACGGCATCGCCTTGTCGGTGTAGGCGTCGGTGGCGGCCATGACCTGCCTGGCGCGGATGGTGCCGTGCAGGGTCTCGACCAGGAAGCCGCCGCCCGGCAGGCGGGTGAGGCCCGTGGCCGCATTGCGTTCGTGGATCTGCGCGCCGGCTCGTTCGGCGGCGTCGGCGAGGCCATGGACGTACTTGCCGACGTGCAGTCCGGCGCTCAGCGGGTCGAGCAGGGCGCCGTGGTAGTAGTCCGAGCCCAGCTCCGACTTCAGCTCACTGCGGGTGAGGAGCTGGGTCTCGTGGTCGAAGTTCTCGGCCAGGTCGTGCTGGGTGGCCTTCATCGCCTCGAAGTGCTGGGGCTTGAAGGCGACTCCGAGGCGTCCCGAGCGGTTGAAGTCGCAGTCGATCCGCTCCTTCTGTGTCAGTTCCTCGACGACGTCCACGGCCTCGCGGAAGGCGTCGTAGAGCTCGCGGGCGCGCTCCTGGCCGAAGCGCTTGCGGGCCTCGCCGACGCCGATGGTGATGCCCTGGGTGCACATGCTGCCGTTGCGCCCGGAGGCGCCCGAGCCGACCTTGTCCTTCTCCACGAGGACGACCCGGGCACCCTTTCGAGCGGTGTGGTAGGCGGTGGACAGGCCGGTGAGGCCGCCGCCGACGACCACCACGTCCGCCTCGTCGGGCAGGTCCTTTCCGGCACGGTCGGGCAGGGGCGGGGCGGTGTCGAGCCAGTAGGGGATCTGCTTCATGGCGTGCTTCCTCACATCCGTACGAAGGTTCAGCAGCCGAGCAGTGCCGGCAGTCCCGACAGGTCGGGCAGCATGTCGTAGGGCTGGTAGTCCGCGCTGCCCGGGCGGCCGTAGCGGTTGATCCACACTCGGCGCTTCAGGCCCAGGTCGCGGGTCGGGATCTGGTCGTACTCCCAGCCCTGCGCGGTGTGGATGACCTGCGACGGCTCGACGCCCATGGTCCTGAAGGCGTGCTCGAAGGTCTGGCGGTCCGGCTTGTAGGCGCCGGCCTGCTGGGCGGTGATGACGTAGTCGAACTCGACGCCGATGTTGTCGACGTTCCGCGCGATCAGCTTGTCGTCGGTGTTCGAGATGATGGCGATCTCGTAGCGGGACTTCAGGGCGCGCAGGGCGTCCGGGACCTCCGGGAAGGGACCGAAGGTGGGGACGGCCTCGACGAGGGCGTCGCCGTCGGAGGTGCGGTACTCCAGGCCGTGCAGGCGCATGGCCATCCGCAGGCTGGAGTGGAGGACCTCGTGGTAGGGGCGGTAGGCCTCGAGGACGGCCTGGAAGCGCATGACGCGGAAGTCGTCGAGGAACTCGTCGACGTCCAGTCCGTCCAGGTCCAGTCGGTCGGAGAGGACCTTCAGGGTGGTGGGGCCGAGCTGGAAGTCGACCAGGGTGCCGTAGGCGTCGAAGGTGACGATCTCTCGCATGGTGTTCAGCCTCAATTCGCAGGTGCCGAAGGGGAGTTGGTTGTCTCAGACGACGCGGTCACCGGGAGTGACGAGGGCGTCGAGGGCGGCCAGGTCGGCCGCGTCGGGTGTCCAGTCGGCCGCGGCCGCGTTGGCGGTGACCTGGCCGGCGGTCATGGCGCCGCAGATCACGGAGCCGACGGCGGGAAGCGCGGCCAGACCACCGACGGCGACCTGCAGGAGCGTCAGGCCCCGCTCGGCGCCGTACGCCGTGAGCGCCTCGACACGGTCGAGGGCCGCGTCGGTGAGCCAGCCCTGACGCCAGGACAGGCGGCTGCCGGGCGGGGGCTGCTCACCGCGCCGGTACTTGCCGCTGAGCAGGCCGTTGGCGAGCGGGTAGTACGGGAGGAGGCCGATGCCGTGGCGCAGACAGGCCGGGATCAGGTCCTCCTCCACGCCGCGGTCGAGCAGGTGGTAACGCGCCTGGGTGGAGACGAAGGCGTCGGTGAGCTGTTCGGACGGCAGGTCGGAGCAGCCGATGTGGCGGATCTTGCCCTCGTCGACGAGTTCGCACAGGGCGGCGATCGTCTCGTCGAGCGGGGTGACGCCGTCCGGCTCGTGGTACTGGTACAGGTCGATCCGGTCGGTGCCCAGGCGGCGGAGCGACGCCTCGACGGCGTGGCGGACGTAGCGGCGGGAGCCGCGCGGGCCGTGTCCCTCGGCCTCCTCGTCCATCTCCATACCGAACTTGGTGGCCAGGACGATCCGATCGCGGTGGCCTTTGAGGGCGGCACCGAGGAGGCGTTCGCCGTCGCCGCGCGAGCCGCCCTGTTCGCCGAAACCGCCGTACATGTCGGCCGTGTCGAACAGGGTGATGCCCGCGTCGAGGGCCGCGTGGACGACGGCCTTCGTGCCCTCCTCGTCCAGACGGGAGCCGAAGTTGTTGCCGCCCAAGCCGACCACGGAGACCGTCGGGCCGCGTTCGCCCAGGCCGCGATACCTCATGGCCTGCCTCCGAATCCGATGCAGACGTTCTTGGTCTGCGTGTAGCTCGCCAGGGCTTCCAGGCCCTTCTCCCGCCCCCAGCCGCTGTGCTTGTAGCCCCCGAAGGGAAGCTCGACGCCGGTGCCGACGCCGGTGGCGTTGACGTAGACCTGGCCGGTCCTGACGCCCTGGGCCAGGCGCATCGCCTTGTCGATGTCACGGGTCCAGACGTACGAAGCCAGGCCGTACGGACTGTCGTTGGCGATCTCCAGCGCCTGGTCCGCGTCGTCGAAGTCGATGACGGTGACGACCGGGCCGAAGATCTCCTCGCGAGCGCAGCGGGCGTCGTTCGTCAGGCCGGTCAGGACGGTCGGCTCGACGTAGTAGCCGTCTGCCAGCTCGGGGTCGGACGGAGCGCCGCCACCCACGCGGACCGTCGCGCCCTCCTGCCGGGCCAGGTCCAGGTAGCTCAGTACCCGGTCGCGCTGCCGGGCGGCGACCAGCGGGCCGATGTCGGGGTCCGTCAGACCGGGACCGACGCGCAGGGCGGCGATCTTGTCGACCAGCCGGTCCAGGAAGTCCTCGGCACCACGTTGGAGGAGCAGCCGGGTCCCGGCCGAGCACATCTGCCCGGCGTTGCTGAACGAGGCGCCGAGGATCGCGGTGAGCGCCAGGTCGAAGTCGGCGTCGGCGAAGACGACGAACGGTGACTTGCCGCCCAACTCGGTCACGGACGGCACCACGTTGGCTGCCGCCGCCCGGGCGACCTTGATGCCGGTCGGCACCGAGCCGGTGAAGGTGACCTGGTCGATGTCCGGGTGGCCGGCGAGGGCCGCGCCCGTTTCACCGTCACCGGGGAGGACGTTCAACACCCCCGGCGGCAGCCCGCACTCCAGGGCGATCCTGCCGATCTCCAGCGGGGTGAGCGGGGCCTCGGGCGACGGCTTGAGCACCACCGTGCAGCCTGCCGCAAGCGCCGGGGCGGAACCGCGAGCGGTGTTCTGGAGCGGGTAGTTGAAGGGGATGATCTGGCCCGATACGCCGATGGGCTCGCGCACGGTGTAGTCGATCAGGCCGGGGCCGAGGGGGATGGTCGTGCCGCCGAGCTTGTCGGCGAAGCCCGCGTAGAACTCGAAGTAGCGGGCGGCGGCCTCGACGTCCGCCTTCGCCTGGCTGAGCGGCTTGCCGACGTCCTGGCTCTCCAGCCGGGCCAGCCGCTCCCCCTGGTAGCGGATCGCGTCGGCGACGCGGTGCAGCAGCCGGCCCCGGTCGGCGGCGCGCATCCGGGCCCACTCGGGCGCGCCGAAGGCCGTCCTGGCCGCCGCCACCGCCTGGTCCACGTCCGCCGGACCGGCCAGTGCCACCTGGGCCATGGCCGTCCCGTCCGACGGGTCGAGGACGGTGAAGGTGCGGCCGTCGGCGGCCGGGACCTGCTTGCCGTCGACGAGGAGCAGCCGGGTGTCCCCGCTCATGGCTGGATCTCCCCCTGCACCTCGCCGAAGATGACGACCTCGTCGCCGGGACGGACGGTACGGATCCGCCGCACCCACAGCACGATGCCGTCCTGTGGGGCACGGACCTCCTCCAGCGTGTTGCCGTAGTGGTCGACGATGTGGGCGATCAGGTCGCCCTCCTTGCAGGTCTCCCCCGGCTCGGCGTGCCCGAGGAAGAAGCCGCCGGCGGCGGAGCGGGCGAAGGTGCCGGAGACCGTCGTGTAGCTGTCGCGCAGCCTGGCCTCGCCGTCGGTCATGCCGAACTGCCGCATGATGTTGCGGATCGAGTCGATGTGCAGCTCGACATTGGTCTCGCGGTAGGTGCCGCCGCCGGCCTCGATGGTGATGGCCGGCTTGCCCGCCGCGAGGGTGGGGTGGCGGACCGTACCGCCCCACTTGCCGCCCTTCCAGACCAGCTCGTGACCGGCCGCGAGGGCGAGGTCGGTTGCCAGCTCCTCGTAGCCGCCCTGGAGGATGACGAGCGGGGCGATCTCGCCGAACGTGCCGCCGGTGTGCAGGTCCACCAACGCGTCGATGGCCGGCACGACCTGCTCGACGAAGGCGGCGGCCAGCCGCAGGGAGTACGAGCCGTCGGCGTCGCCGGGGAAGATGCGGTTGAGGTTGAGGTGGTCGAGGCCGCTGGTGCGGGCGGCCGCCTCGAAGGCCGGTGTGTTCATGCAGGGGATGCCGACGAGGGTGCCGCGCAGGGTGGCCGGGTCGGTCTCGGCGAGGACGCGGCGGATGGCTTCCTGGCCATCGTACTCGTCGCCGTGCACGCCCGCGTCCACGCACAGCACCGGGCCGTCCTGGGCGCCGTTCACGACGATCAGCGGTATACCGAGCTCCACGCCGTAGGTGCTGGTGCCGACCGGGATGAGGCCCTGGGCGCGCTCGCCGGGGGCGACGGTCAGCGGACCGATGGAGTACATGTCGTTCCTTTCGAGGTGTGGTGTCACAGGCGGGCGGACGCCTCGTCGAGGGTGTCGGCGAGGATGTCGGCGATACGGTCGAGGAGTTGGCGGTCGCTGATCAGCGGGGGCGCGATCTGCACCAGCGGTGCCGCGCGGTTGTAGACGCGGGCGAGCAGGCCGGCCTCGCGCAGCCGGCGCGGGATCAGGTCGGCGACCAGGTCGGCCCGGGCGCGGTCGCTGAAGCCGCCGCGGTCGAGGTCTCCGACGAGTTCGCAGGCGTAGAAGAACCCGGCGCCGCGGACGTCGCCGACGATTCTCAGGTCCGTGAGAGCCGCCATGCGCGTCGCGAGGTGGTCCTGGAGGTCGCGGACGTTGTCCAGGATCCGGTCGCGTTCCATGATCTCCAGGCTGCGCAGGGCGATGGCCGCGCTCAGGGGGTGCCCGGCGAAGGTGTAGCCGTGGTTGAGGACCGCGCCGGGCTGATTGATGACCTCGACGACGCCGTTGCTGACCAGAGTTGCGCCCATGGGGGCGTATCCGGCGGTGATGCCCTTGGCGACGGTGACGATGTCGGGGCGGGCGCCGTAGCGGCCCCCGCCGAACCACTCGCCCAGCCGGCCGAAGGCGGTGATCACCTCGTCGGCGACGAGCAGGAAGCCGTACCGGTCGGCCAGGGCCCGCAGCCCCTCCCAGTAGCCCGCCGGAGGCGTGATGCATCCGCCCCGGTTCTGCACCGGCTCGGCGATCAGCATCGCGACGGTGTCCGGGCCCTCGGCCAGGACGGCGGCCTCCAGCTCGGCGAGCAGGCGGGCGGTGAACATCTCGTCGTCGGCGTGTTCGGGAGCCAGGCCGAAGCGGTTGGTGTTGGACACGAACCGGGTGTCGATCGCCGGGGGGCCGTACGGCTCCTTCAAGCCGGGGTCGTCAGTGAGGGACAGGGCGCCGATGGTCAGGCCGTGGTAGGCGCCGCGCCGGGCGATCGCCTTGACCCGTCCCGTCTCGCCGCGCAGGGCGTGGTAGCGGCGGGCGATCTTCCAGGCGGTCTCGACGGCCTCGGCGCCGCCGCCGGAGAAGAAGGTGTGCTCGACATCCACCGGGGCGATCCGGGACAGCCGCTCGGCGAGTTCGATGGCCGTCGGGTGCGCGGAGGAGGACCACAGCGGGCTGAAGCACAGGTCGCGCAGCTGCCGGTCGGCGGCCTCGGCGAACTCGGGGGCGTAGGAGTAGCCGAGTTGGCAGCAGTACAGACCGGAGAGGCCGTCGATGTAGCGCCGGCCGTCCGCGTCGTCGACGTACGGACCTTCGCCGCGCTGGACGACGAAGAGGTTCTCGCCCTCGGGGCCCAGCGAGCCGTTGGGGGTCATGTTCAGCAGCAGGTGCCTGGCCGCGGTGGCGGACAGTTCACCGGCCGGGGTGCGGGTGCTGGTGGTCATGATGGGGTCTCACTTCCGGCGGGCAGGCCCACGGTGGGCTCGGTGGGCAGCAGGCCGTCCTGCTTTCCGGAGCCGCTGAGCCTGCGCACCACTGCGACCAGGGCGAGGGCCACGACGGCGACGGCGATGAGGATCGCGCTGACGGCGGTCACCGACGGGTCGACGTTGTACTGGAGGACGTTGAACACCTGCACGGGCAGGGTCACGGTGTCCACGGAGGACAGGAACTGCGAGATGAAGAACTCGTCGAAGCTGGTGATGAAGGAGAAGATGCCGGCGGCGACCATGCCGGGCATGGCCAGCGGGAGGGTGATCCGCCGCCAGACGGTCAGCCGGCCCGCGCCCATGCTGGCGGCCGCGTCCTCCAGGCGTTCGTCGATGCCCTTCAGGGTGGCCATGAGGATCATGACGGCGATCGGTGAGGCCAGCACGGTGTGGCCGAGCGCGATGGCGATGGGGCTGCCGAGCATCGCCGCCGGTTCGAAGAGGAGGAACAGGCCCAGGGCGATGACGACCTGGGGGATCACCAGGGGGGCGAGGACCAGGCCGTAGACCGCCGAGCGCAGCGGCAGTTCGCTGCGGACGAGGGCGGTGGCCGCCGTCATGCCCAGGATGAGCGAGAACACGGTGGTGAGGGCGGCGACCAGCGCGCTCAGGGAGAGCGCGGCCGGCCACTTGCTGCCGTCGGCGAACAGTTGCTTGTACCAGCCGAGCGTCCAGGCCTCCGGCGGGAAGTTGCCGAAGGCGTCCTTGCCGAAGGAGGTGACGACGATGACGACGATCGGCAGGGCCAGGAACACCAGGATCAGGGTCGCGAGCACCGTCAGGGTGATGCGGCCGGCCAGGGTGGAGCGGAGCTCGATCATGACGTCGCACCCCGCTTCCGCAGGGTGTCGCCGGCCGATTTCAGCAGCCTGAGCAACAGCAGTCCGGCGAAGGTGAGCAGCAGCAGGATGATGCCGAGCGCCGAGGCGCCGTTCCACTGGTTCTGCTTCATGACCTGCTCGTCGATGAGTGAGGCGACCATGGTCTGCTTCTCTCCGCCCATCAGGGCGGGGGTGAGGTAGTAGCCCAGGCAGAGGATGAAGGACAGCACGCCGGCGTTGACCAGGCCGGGGGCCACCAGAGGGACGTAGACGCGGCGGAAGATGGTGATCCGTCCGGCGCCCATGCCGGCCGCCGCGGCGAGCAGCCGGCGGTCGATGCCCTTCATCACGGCGTAGAGCAGCAGGACGGTGTACGGCAGCATCACCGCGGTCGTGCCGATGACGACGCCGATCTCGTTGTAGAGCAACTGAAAGGGTGCGCCCGGGAAGTGAAGGTCCGTCAGGACGTTGTTCACCACGCCGTTGTCACCGAGCAGGATGATCCAGCCGTAGGTGCGCACCAGCGCGCTGATGAAGTGCGGGACGACCACCACCAGCATCGCCAGGCCCGCCCACAGCGGCCTGAGCCGGGAGATCGCGGATGCCAGCGTGAAGCCGACGACCAGGCTGAGCAGGGAGGTCTCGAGGGAGATCCGCAGGGTCGTGAGGAGGATCTCCAGGTTGGCGCCCCGGAACGCGTCGGCGTACCAGTGCAGCGTGAAGCCGCCGTTCTCGCCCTTGAGGCTCAGCATCAGAGTGCTGAAGATCGGATAGACGAAGAGAATCAGCAGGTACACGACGACGGGGGTGGCGTTCAGCAGACCGAAGCGGGTGCGACGCTCGGACCACACGCGGACCCGTCGTTTCTTGCGGGGCACCGGAGCGGCGGAGCCCGATACGGGAGCGAGCACGGTCACGGTTCTCACCCCCCGTGTTCCGGGTCGGGGACCACGTCAGGGAAGACGCTGACGTTCGCGGGGTCCGCGGCGAGGCCGACACGTTCGCCGAGGGCGGGGGCGCGTCCGGCCGGCAGTTCCAGCCGTACGACTTCGGTGTCCGCGCCTGAGACGGGGCGGACGGTGACGCGTACGAGCGTGCCGACGTAGGTGACCGTCTCCACGGTCCCGGTACAGAACCCGTCGTCGGGCGGGCACAGGACGAGCCGTCCGGGCTGGACCGCCGCACGTACCCGCGCGCCGTCCGCGACGGCCTGGGGGCGAGCGGTGAGCAGACCACCCGTGTCGAGTCGTACGAGGGTGCGCTCCGCCGTCTGCTCCTCCAGGCGGCCGGGGAGGAAGTTGGCGGCCCCGAGGAAGTCGGCGACGAACGGGGTGCGGGGGCGCTCGAAGAGCTCCTGCGGGGTGTCGAACTGGTCGATCCGGCCGTCCCGCATGACCGCGATGCGGTCGGAGAGGACGAGGGCCTCCTCCTGATCGTGCGTGACGTAGATGACGGTGAGGCCGAGTTCCTGCTGGATGCGCTTGATCTCGGTCTGCAGCTGGTCGCGCAGCTTCTTGTCGAGGGCGCCCAGCGGCTCGTCCATGAGGATCACCGGCGGCCGGTAGACCAGGGCCCTGCACAGCGCGACGCGCTGCTGCTGGCCGCCGGAGAGCTCGCGCGGACGGCGGCGGGCCAGGGCGGACAGCCCGGCCATCTCCAGAGTCTCGCCGACCCGGCGGCGCTGCTCCGCCTTCGAGGCGCCCCGCAGCTGGAGCGGGAAAGCGACGTTCTCCCAGACCGTCATGTGCGGGAAGAGCAGGTACTGCTGGAAGACGAAGCCCAGGCCTCGTTTCTGCGGGGCCAGCCGGGTCACGTCACGGCCGCCGACGACGATGCTGCCGGAGTCGGGGTCGCAGAACCCGGCGATCATCATGAGGGTGGTCGTCTTGCCGGATCCGGAGGAGCCGAGGAAGGTGACGAACTCCCCTCCCGCTATCTCCATGGAGACCTCGTCCACGGCGGTGACGCCGGCGTACGTCTTGCGCAGTGCCCTGACGGACAGCGCCTTGCCGGTACAGGTGTCCGTCGGCGGCGGCATCACCGGCAGGTCGACCTTCGTTCCGAGTTCAGGCATGCGTCCACTCCTGCCAGCGCTTGGACACGGCGTCCTGGTTCTTGATCCACCAATCGACGTCCAGGTCGAAGCCGGACTCCAGGTGCTCGGGCGAGCTGGCCAGGTTCGCGGCGGTGGCGGGCTTGAGCTTCTTGTAGGCGGCCGGCACCGACGGGGCCATGGGGTAGATCTCGGCGTAGGCGGCCTGTACCTCGGGGCGCAGCGCGAAGTCGATGAGCTGGTAGGCGGCGTCGAGGTGGGCGGCGCCCTTGGGGATGCCGAGGGCGTTGCTCTGCCGGCGGGCGCCGTTCCACTGGTAGGCAAGCGGCGCGCCGCCCTTGATCAGGGCGTCGAGGCGGCCGTGCCAGACGCTGGAGGCGTCGACCTCCTTGCGGCCGAGGAGCACGCCGGGCAGGGCGCCGGTGTCCCAGAACTTCCTGACGTGGGGCTTGATCTCGCTGAGGGCCTTGAAGGCGCGGTCCACGTCGAGGGGGTAGAGCTTGTCCAGCGGTACGCCGTCGGCGAGGAGGGCGAACTCCAGCTCGGGCAGGTCGGCGTCCAGGGCCTGCAGAGCGCGGTTGCCGGAGAAGGCCCTGGTGTCCCAGAAGTCGGCCCAGGAGGAAGGTTTCTTCCCCCCAAACGCGTCCGTACGGTACGCCATCACGCTGGCCCAGTAGTTCTTGCCGACCGCGTTGGAGGTGACCAGGTTCTTGGCGATGCCTGCGTTCTTGAAGTTCTTCAGCCGGTCGTAGTCCAGCTCCTGAGTGGCGCCCTGCTGCTGGAAGAGCACGAAGTCGGCCATGGAGTCGTCGATGACGTCGAACTGGGGGCGGCCCTGCTTGATCTGGGCGAGCATCTGGGCGTACTCGATGTTCACCACCTTGACCTGGATGCCGGTCTCCTTGCTGAACGGCTCGTAGATCGCCTGCTGGTTGGCGTCGCCGTAGGTGCCGCCGCTGTTGCGGACGACGAGCGTCTTGGAGCTCTTGCTGCCGCTGCCGCTGTCGACGGACCGGCTGGTGCCGGTGCCGCACGCGGTGAGCGAGGTGGCCGCGACGCCTGCGGCGATGCCGCCGACTCCGCGCAGGAACACTCTGCGGTCGATCCGGGCGTCACGCGGCTGGGCCGCATATCGATTCGTCACCGGGGGCCTCCTGGGGGTGCGGTACGAGGGGAGGGGACGTGTGGGGGGCGCGTTCCGTTCGGGTTTCTCTTCTTGTCGTGCGGGGAGGGCTTGAGGGGTCGGGGGGGTCAGCGGCCGGGGTCCCGCGGTGCGGCCGCGATGGCGGCCAGTTCGGCGCCGGGGGCCACGGTCAGGCCGTGCATGCCGTAGAAGATCCGCCCGGTGGCCGGGGCGAGGACCTTGTGCTCCTGGCCGTCGGCCGGGTCGATGACGCGGCCGAGGATCTGGCCCTCCGTCACGTCGTCGCCCGCGGTGAACTCCGGGAACCACAGGCCGGTCGCCTCGCAGGTGACGCCGGCGGCCCAGACCCATGCGCGGACGGCCGTGTCGTCCTGGGGCTTGGTGTCCAGGACGCCGAGCCGGCCCAGTACCCCGTACAGACCGTCGACGAGACGACGGGCGGTGCCCGCGTCGCGTTCGCCGAGCTGGCCGGTCTCCACGAGGATCGCCGGGACGCCCCGGCGGGCGGCGGCCGCGTGGCTGTTGCCGCCGTCGGCGTTCATTCCGAAGATGACGTCCTCGATGCCGAGGGCTTCCGCCATGTCCGCGGTCTTCGCGTCCAGTTCGGGGTCGCCGGTGAGGCGGTAGCCGACGAAGTCCTTCAGGACCTCGTCGATGCCACCGGAGTGCAGGTCGACGTAGGCGTCGGCGCCGTCCACCAGGTGGGCGAACAGCCATGCCGCGAGACGTTCGGTGGGGCCGCCCTCGGGGTCGCCCGGGAAGACGCGGTTGATGTTCACGCCGTCGAGCGGGGAGACGCCGAGGCGACCCTGGTACACGGCCGGCGGGTTGGCGACGGGGCACACGACGACCTGGCCGTGCACCTCGCCGGGCTCCAGCAGGGCGGCGAGTCGGGTGGCCGCGTCGATGCCGGTGAACTCGCCGCCGTGCACGCCGGCCGTGATGAGGACGCGGGGGCCGGGGCGGGTGCCGTTGACGAGGGTGAGCGGGATGTCGACGGTGAGCGTGCCGAGGTCGACGGGCAGGGTGCCGCGGGTCTTGCTGCCGGGCTCGGCGCTCAGCGTGCCGACGAGGAGAGGGTCGGTCGTGGTCATCGTCGTCACGCTTCCGTCCGGTCGAGGGTCGAGATGAAGTCGATGGGCCGGGGCGAGGTTCCGTCGAGCGCCAGGTCGGCCGCGATGTCGCCGAAGGCGGGCGAGAGCTTGAAGCCGTGGCCGGAGAACCCGGCGAGCAGGACGACGTTCTCGGCGCCGGGCAGCGGGCCGACGAGGGGGCGGCTGCTGTCGGTGTAGCCCTCCATGTAGACGGAGAGGCGGACCGGGTCGGGGCTCAGGTCCGGCATGTACCGGCCGATGAGGTCGGTGAAGATCTCCAGCTCCTCCGGCTGCACGTTCCGGTCCAGCCGGTTCGGGTCGCCGGCCGGGCGGTGCAGGGCGCGGGAGAGGCCGAGCTTGACGGAGACGCCGTCCGGCGAAGGGAGGCCGTAGCAGTGGGTGGGCGCGGTACGGATGAACGCCGGGCGCTCCTCCCCGAACCAGGCGTCGGCCGTGGGCACGTACCAGGCGCTGATGAGGCGGCGGATGTCCACCTCCCAGGGCAGTTCGGGAAGCAGGTCGTTCACCCAGGGGCCGACGGTGACGACGGCGGTGTCGAAGTGCTCGCTGCCCGCGTCAGTGCGGACCTCCACGCCGCCCGCGACGGGCACGATCTCGCGGACGGTGGTGTAGCGGTGGATGCGGGCGCCGAGCTGCTCCGCGCGGCGGGCGGCGGTCTGGATCGTCAGCTCCGGCCGGATGAAGCCCGCCCGGCGGTCGAGCACGGCCGCGTCGCCCTCCTCGATCCGGAACTGCGGGAAGCGCTTGGCCAGCGACTCGGTGTCGAGGACCTCGTGGTCCAGGCCGTGCTCGGCGATGGACTGCAGGACCGTGGCCATCTGCTGGTGCTCGGTCGGCCCCATCAGCAGGCAGCCGGTCAGGCGGCGCAGCTCACGGCCGGTCTCCTGCTGGAGCTGCTCCCACAGGACGTCGGCGTGCTTGAGCAGCGGGACGTAGCGGGAGTCCTCGAAGTGGGCGCTGCGGAAGATCCGGGTCTCGCCGCCGGCAGCGCTGCGGTCGTGGCCGGGGGCGAAGCGGTCGTAGCCGACCACCTCGGCTCCCCGGGCCGCCAGACGCCAGGCGGCCTGGCTGCCCATCGTTCCGACGCCTACGACGGCGACGCGCTTGCTGGCTGACACGAGGGTTCCTTTCGTCATCCGGGGCGAGGATGCTGGGCGCCCGGTATGCGGATTCTGTGATTCCGGATGCGAGTAGGGCTAGAGGCTGCCTGCTCGCGGTTTGCGGAGAGAGGGGGCTTCGGGTCACTTCGTCGAGTGCCGTGCCACATTGTGGAACGCTGTGCTAGAATCTGGCACGAGAATGGCAGTGACATTCGGAGGGAGTCAAGGGGTGTACTCAAGGAAATCCGAGAGTTAACGGGGGAAATCAGATGGAAATGAAGAGCGTGACCAGGTCATTGCGGATCCTGGAGGCGGTGGCGCAGCACCAGCCGGTGACGGTGGGGGAACTGACCAAGCTCTTCGGTCTGCCCAAGTCGACCGTGCAGCGCACGCTGATCACTCTCAACGAAGCCGGGTGGCTGCGTGCCAACCGCAAGGACACCACCCGCTGGGAGATCGGCGCGCGGGTGCTCGCCGTCCGGCCGGCTGCGCTGCAGGGCTCGAGTCTGTTCGCGGCCGCGCGCGAGCCCATGATCCGGCTCCGGGACGCGGTCAACGAGACCATTCACCTGTCGGTGCCGGACGCGTTGCAGGGCATGGTGGTCGTCGACCGGGTGGACTGCACGCATGCGGTACGGACGTTCCACGCCATCGGCGACACGTCTCCGCTGCACGCCACCGCCACCGGGCGCGCCGTCCTGGCGCGTCTGCCGAAGGCGGACGTCGATGAGCTTGTCGCGCGAGGGCTGGAGGCGTTCGGCGAGGCGACGCCGACCGATGCGGGAGCGTTGCACGCCGAGCTGGACCGCATACGCGGCGACGGTTACTCGGTCAACCGCAATCAGTACCGGCCGGACGTGTGCGCCGTGGCAGCGGCGATCCTGGACGAGGATGGCACACCGCTGGCGACGATCGCCGTGTCCATGCCGGAGTCGCGGTTCGACGCGGGACGGCTTCCTGAGCTGGGGCGTCTTGTCGGGGAGACGGCGAAGGAGATCGCGGTGCGCCGTCTGGGTGCGTGAACGCTCCGCGGGTGCGGGAGGTTATGCCGGTGCGGGGAGTTCGTGGCTGATCGCGCCCACGCGGCGGAGCCGCAAATTGACACAGCCCCGCCCCCTTGGGTGGGTCACCTGACCGGGATTGCCACGTACTGGTACTCCAGGAACTCCTCTATGCCGACCCGGCCGCCTTCCCTGCCCAGGCCTGACTGCTTGATCCCTCCGAAGGGGGCCGCCGGGTTGGACACCAGTCCCGTGTTGAGGCCGACCATGCCCACCTCCAGGCGTTCACTGACGCGCAGGGCACGGTCCAGGCCCTCGGTGAAGACGTAGCCGACGAGTCCCCACGGCGTGTCGTTGGCGCGGCGGACGACCTCGTCCTCGTCGTCGAAGGTGAGGATCGCCGCCACGGGGCCGAAGATCTCCGTGTCCATCAGGCGGCTGCCGGAGTCCACGTCGGTGAGCACGGTCGGCGGGTAGAAGCAGCCGGGCCCTTCCGGCGCACGGCCGCCGACCAGCACGCGGGCGCCGCGCTCCACCGCGTCGGCCACCAGTTCCTCGACCTTGGCCCGCCCCGCGGCGTCGATCAGCGGGCCGACGTCGACGCCGTCCCGGGTGCCGGGGCCCACGACGAGCGCCCCCATGCGGTCCGCGAGCCGCCGCCCGAACTCCTCCGCCACCGAGCGGTGGACGAAGAAGCGGTTCGCGGCCGTGCACGCCTCCCCCATGTTGCGCATCTTGGCGACCATCGCGCCGTCCACGGCCTTGTCCAGGTCGGCGTCCTCGAAGACGACGAACGGCGCGTTCCCGCCCAGCTCCATCGAGGTGCGGACGACCGCGTCCGCGCTCTGGGCCAGCAGCAGCCGCCCCACCTGCGTGGAGCCGGTGAAGGACAGCTTGCGAACACGCCCGCCGCGCAGGAGCGGTTCGCACACCTCCCCCGCACGGGAGGTGGTGACGACGTTGAGCACGCCGTCCGGCAGCCCGGCCTCCTTCAGGATCGCGGCGAGGGCCAGGCTGGAGAGGGGGGTCTGCGGAGCCGGCTTGAGGATCATCGTGCAGCCCGCCGCGATCGCCGGGCCGATCTTGCGGGTGCCCATGGCGAGGGGGAAGTTCCACGGGGTGATCAGCAGACAGGGACCGACCGGGCGGCGCGAGAGCAGCATGCGGTTGCGGCCGTCGGGCAGGACACCGCAGCCGCCGTCGATGCGTACGGCCTCCTCGGAGAACCAGCGGAAGAACTCCGCCGCGTACGCCACCTCTCCCCTGGCCTCGGCCAGCGGCTTGCCCATCTCGGACGTCATCAGGTGGGCGAGTTCGTCGGTGCGCTCCAGGATGAGCTCGTAGGCGCGCCGCAGGATCTCACTGCGCGCCCGCGGTGCCGTACGGGCCCACTCCTCCTGCGCCTGTACGGCCGCGTCCTCGGCGAGCCTGGCGTCCTTGGGGCCGGCGTCGGCGACATGGCACAGGAGCTCGCCGGTCGCGGGGTCGTCCACGGGCATGGTGGCGCCGTCCGCGGCGTCCACCCAAGCCCCGCCGATGAACAACTGCGTGGGTGTGTCGGTCATGAGGTCTCTCCTCGTTGATCGGCGGCGGGGTCGAGCAGTTCCGCGAGGTGCAGGGCGCGGATGCCTCGGTCACCCGCGAGGTGGTCGATCTGGGTGGCGCAGCTGAAGCCGTCGGCGACGACGACGGTCCGCCCCCCGTGAGGAAGTTCGTCGAGGCGGGGTTTCAGCGCCAGCTCCGCGACGGCCATCGAGGTGTCGTAGTGCTGCTCCTCGAAGCCGAAGTTCCCGGCGAGTCCGCAGCAGCCCTCGGCCTCGTCGACCTCGCGCACGCCGAGTCGGCGCAGGAGGTCGCGCGGGCGGCGGCCGGCGAAGGTGGCGTACTCGTGGCAGTGGGTCTGCAGCACGACGCTCGTCGGCAGATCAGGCGGCGTCCAGCCGGGCGCGGCAAGGTCGGTGAGGGCGCCGGTGAGGGTGTGGACGCGGGCCGCGACACGGTCGGCGGCGCGGGTGCCGAGCAGTTCGGGCACATCGCGCTTGAGTGCGGCGGCGCAGCTGGGCTCGGCGACGACGATGGGCCGGTCGTCGCCGTTGTCCAGGCGGGCGACCGTACGGGCCATGATCCTGCGCGCGACGGACAACTGGCCGGTGCTGACCCAGGTCAGGCCGCAGCACAGGTCGTCCTGTGCCGTGCAGGGGATTCCGGCGTCGGCGAGCACGCGGCTCGCGGCGCCCGCGACTTCGGGGCGGAAGGCGCGGGTGAAGCTGTCGACGAAGAGCAGTGCCTTCGACGGCCGGCTTGTCTTCGCCCCGCGCAGGACCTTTCGCAGGGCGCGCCGGGAGGCGAAGGCCGGGATCCTGCGCTTCGTGGTCACGCCTCCGAGCCGGGCGAGCACCGTGCCGAGCCGTCCGCGCAGCAGCGTGTTGAGGGGGCGGGCCGCGTATCCGGCGAGGGCGGAGGTCAGGGGCAGCCAGCCCAGCGAGTAGTGGGAGCGTGGCCGGAGCCTGCCCTTGTAGTGCTGGTGGAGGAACTCGGCCTTGTAGGTGGCCATGTCGACGCCGACCGGGCAGTCGCTGGAGCAGGCCTTGCAGGACAGGCACAGGTCCAGCGCGTCCTTGACCTCGGTCGAGCGCCAGCCCTCCTGGACGGTCCCGCCCCGCACCATCTCCTGGAGCAGACGGGCCCGGCCGCGGGTGGAGTCGTTCTCCTCCCCCGTGGCCCGGTAGCTGGGACACATCACGCCACCCGCGTCGCTGCGGCAGCGGCCGACGCCGACGCAGCGGCGCACGGCACCCGCGAAGCCGTCCTCGTCGTGAGGGAAGGAGAAGAGGGTCTCGACGGGCAGCACGTCGGAGGGCGTGTGTAGCGCCAGATCGGCGTCCAGGGGGGCCGGGTCGACGATGACGCCGGGGTTCAGGAGCCCCTGAGGGTCGAAGATCCGCTTGAAGGCGGCGAACGCCCGGATCAGCCGGTGGCTGTACATGGCCTCCAGCAGCTCACCGCGGGCCCGCCCGTCGCCGTGCTCGCCGGACAGCGTTCCGCCGTGCTCGACGACCAGGGCGGCCGCCTCCGCGAGGAACCGGCGGGCGGCGGCCCGGCCGGGGTCCGTGGCGAGGTCGAAGTCGATGCGCACGTGCACGCAGCCGGCGCCGAAGTGCCCGTAGAGCACACCGGTCAGGCCGTGCGTGGCCAGCAGCTTGCGGAAGTCCCGCAGGTAGGCGGCAAGGTTCTCGGGCGCGACGGCCGCGTCCTCCCAGCCGGGCCAGGACTCCCCGCCGTCGACGAGACGGGCGGCGAGCCCGGCCCCGTCCTCCCGGACGCGCCACAGCGAGCGCCGTTCGGCCGGGCTCTCCACGACCCGCCCGCCGGTCATCCGGCCCCGGGCCCTGAGCACGTCCAGCAGTTCGGCGGCGCGGGTGTTCACCGTGACCTGGTCGTCGCCGTCGAGCTCGACGTACAGCCAGGCGCGCCCCTCGGGCAGTCCGGTGACGGAGTCCGGTCCGCGGCGGGCGCGCATGGTGGCGACGATCGCCTCGTCCATGCCCTCCACGGCGGTGGGATGCCGGCGCAGGATCTCGGGGACGTCCTCGGCGGCGTCGACGACGTCGTCGTAGCCGAGGGTGAGCAGTGCCGAAGCCTGTGCGGTCGCCACCAGGCGGACCGTCGCGGCGGTGACGACCGCACAGGAGCCCTCGGTGCCGACCAGGGCGCGGGCCATGTCGAAGCCGTGCTCGGGCAGCAGGTGGTGCAACTGATAGCCGGAGACCTGGCGCGGGATGCGGCCCAGCTCGGTGCGGATCAGAGCGAGATCGCCGTCGATCAGACGCCGTACGTCCGCTTCGAGCCGTGCGACGCGCCGCACGGCGTCCGTGTCGTTCGGGTCGGCGGCGCGCAGCCCGACGTGGTCGGCGACGGCCCGCACGCCGTCGGCCGTCACGATCTCGAGGGCCTCGATGTGGGCGCTCGTGCGTCCGTGCCGCACCGAGCGGTTGCCGCAGGCGTCGTTGCCGATCATCCCGCCCAGGGTGCAGCGGCTGTGCGAGGACGGGTCGGGGCCGAAGGTCAGGCCGTGCGGAGCGGTCGCGCCGCGCAGCGCGTCAAGGATCACGCCCGCCTCGACGCGCGCGGTACGGGACTGCAGGTCGATGTCCAGGATCCGGTTCATGTACCGGGAGAAGTCCAGGACGACACCCGGCCCGATCGCGTTGCCGGCCATGCTGGTGCCGCCGCCACGCGCGGTGATCGCAACGCCCGCCTCCCGGCAGGCCCGCAGCACCTCGACCACGTCGTCGGCGGTACGGGGGAAGACCACGGCGAGCGGCGGCACACGGTAGTTGGAGGCGTCGTAGGCGTAGAAGCCGGTGGCTCCCGGGCCGGTCTCCACGCGCAGACCGGGAGCGGTGTCGGCGAGCCGCGCGACCAGGGGCTCCAGGGGCGCGGTCGCGCCTGTCATCGGTTCGACGCCCCTGATGTGCCGACTTCCACCGCGGTTGCCCACGTCTGGAGGCCCTCGTCCACCGCCGTCTCGTCGATGACGAGCGCCGGGATCATGCGCACGACCTGGTTCCAGGCCCCGCACAGCAGCAGGAGCAGCCCCTCGTCGACGGCGGCGCGCTGCACGCGGGCAGCGGTGTCGGGGTCGGGGCTTCCGTCCTCGGTGACGAACTCGGAGGCCAGCATCAGCCCCAGGCCGCGTACGTCCCCGATGCCCGGCGTACGGTCGGCCACCGCCTCGAGGCCCTGGCGCAGGCGGGCGCCCATGGCCTCGGCGTTCTCGACGAGCTTCTCGTCGCGTACGACGTCGAGCGTGGCGCAGGCCGCGGCGCAGGCGACGGCGTTGGCGCCGTATGTCCCGCCCTGCGAGCCCGCCCACGCCTTGCTCATCAGCTCCTCGGAGGCCGCGATGCCGGACAGCGGGAAGCCGCTGGCCAGCCCCTTAGCGGTGACCAGGATGTCGGGGGTGACGCCGAAGTGGTCGTGTCCCCAGAACCGGCCGGTACGGCCCACGCCGGTCTGTACCTCGTCGAGGATCAGCAGGAATCCGTGCCGGTCCGCCCGCTCGCGCAGCCCTTCCAGGAAGGCGCGGGTGGCGGGCACGTACCCGCCCTCGCCGAGCACCGGCTCGACGATGACCGCGGCCGTGTCGGCGGGAGAGGAGATCGTCTGGAGCGTGTAGTCCAGCTCCTGGAGGGCGAAGCGGGTCGCGGCCTCCTCGTCCCACCCGTAGCGGTAGGCCGACGGGAAGGGGGTGACGACGACGCCGCTCATCAGCGGGGAGAAGCCGGAGCGGAAGCGGGTGCCGGAGGTGGTCATGGAGGCGGCGGCGACGGTACGGCCGTGGAAACCGCCGTGGCAGACGAGGACGTTCGGCCGGCCGGTGGCCTGGCGGGCCAGCCGCAGTGCCGCCTCCACGGCCTCACTGCCGGAGTTGGTGAAGAACAGGCTGTCCAGGCCGGTGGGCAGCACCTCGCCGAGCTTGTCGACCAGGCGCCGCAGCGGCTGGTGCATGACCGTCGTGTACTGGCCGTGGACGAGGGTGCCGACCTGTTCCTGCGCGGCGGCCACGACCTTGGGGTGGCAGTGGCCGGTGCTGGTGACACCGATACCGGCGGTGAAGTCGAGGTAGCGGCGGCCGTCCTCGCCGTAGAGGTGGACGCCTTCGCCCCGGGTCGCCACTACGGGGGTGGCCTGGCGAAGGTGCGGCGACAGTGCGGTCATGTTCGTCTCCCGGCCGTATGTCGTGGTCTGCGTGACCTGCGCGGTCTGCATGGCGTGCGTGGTCTGCATGCGGGCGTGGTCTGCATGCGGGCGTGGTCTGCATGGCTTGCGTGGTCTGCTCCGGCATCCCGAGCATCTCGGCCACCGAGGGGAGCGACAACACGTGATGTGTCCAGCGCGGACGCCGTGTTCGGACGTTGTGTCAACCACGGGCCGGACATACGGTGCCCACTGCCCCGGCCGCCAGGGTGGAAGGGCCTCTTGCGCAGGTCAGCCGGGCTTGTCACAGTGACCGGGCAGCTAGGGAGACACCGTGACCGAGAACCATCAGACGGCGCCGGCGCCGGAGGGGGACGACGGTGACGGCGCCGCGCCCGGCCGTGCCCTCACCGTCGCCGACGTCCTGGCCCTGCCCGTCCTGGCCGCCGGACAGCCACAGGTCGTCACCGGGGTGACCGGGCTCGACCAGCCGGTCCGCTGGGTCCACATCACCGAGCTGACCGACCCGGCCTCCTTCCTCAAGGGCGGCGAGCTGGTCCTGACGACCGGCATGCCACTGCCGGACGACGCGGCGGGCATCCGCCGCTACGTCGACGAGCTCGCCGATGTCGGCGCGGCGGCCCTGGTCATCGAACTGGTCCGCCGCTACCACCGGCCGCCCGACGCTCTCGTCCACGCCTGCCAGGCCCGTGGCCTCCCCCTCGTCACCCTGGCCGAGGACGTCAACTTCCTTGAGGTCACCCAGGTCGTCCACGCCCTCATCCTGGGGAACCAGGCGGAGGTGATGCGCCGGACCCAGCGCATCCACGAGGCGTTCACCGCCCTGACGCTGCGCGGCGCCGGACCCGAGGACGTCGTACGCGCCGCCGCGGAGATGAGCGGCCGCACGATCGTCCTGGAGAACCTGGTCCACCAGGCGGTGGTCTGCGAACCCTCCGGCGACACGGTCGAGACGGCGCTCACCGACTGGGAACAGCGCTCCCGAGCGACTCCGCCCGCCCACCGCACGGCCGTCTCCGGCCCCGAGGTTTGGCTCGTGGCACCGGTGGAGTACCAGGGCGAACGCTGGGGCCGGGTGGCCATGCTCCCCGCTCGGCCCGGCCCGACCACTCCTCCCCCGGCCTTCGGCCCCGAGGACGTCACGGTCCTGGAGAGAACCGCGATGGCCCTCACCATCGCCCGCCTCATCCACCCCACCCCGTGGGAGCGCACCGCCCACCGCAACGTCCTGCGCGACCTCGTCGAACAGCGCCACCGCTCCCCCGCGGACGCCGACGCCCGAGTGGCCGCGCTGGGCCTGCCGACGAAAGACTCCCGCTTCATCGCCGTACTGACCGTCGCACCTCACGAGGGCGACACGACGAAGGCCGAAGCCCTCCTCTCCGAGGACCTCAGGAGCAGGGGGACGCAGGCCCTCATCGGCCTCCTCGCCCCGACCCGCCTCGGCATCCTCCTGTCCCTGCGCCCGGACCAGCCGTGGCGGCCCGTGGTCGAGCACCTGAGCCGCACCACGCTGGACCTGGTGCCGGGGGCGACGGTGAGCGTCGGCGGCATGACCACGGATCTCCCAGGCGTCGCCCGCTCCTTCCGCGAGGCGATCCGGGTCGCCGAAGCGACCGAACCGGGCCGACCGCTCCCCGCGGGACGCTCCTACCACGAGCGGTCCGACATCGGCCTGCGCCACCTCCTCTTCGCACTCCGCGAGGACACCCGGGTCCAGGACTACGCCGAACGGCAGCTCGGCCGACTCGTCGACCACGACACCAGCCACGGCACCGACCTGCTGACCACCCTGCGCCACTACCTGGACGCCGCCGGCAACAAGACGGTCGCCGCCCGCCACGGCGGCCTCTCCCGGGAAACCGTCTACCAACGCCTGCGCACCATCGAGCGCCTCCTCGACTGCGACCTCGAATCCGGCGAACAACGCACCGAACTCCACGTGGCACTCACGGCGCTCGACGTCCTGAGGGGCCGTTGAACCGGCCTTCGACGTGCCCTGCGCAGGCGACCCGAACAAGGTCAGTGCCGACCGCGCCCACGGACGCACCACGGCCGCCATAAGATCCAACGAGCGGGCCGTCCTCGCGTCGTAGGTGCGCCCGTCCGAGGGCACGACACGACGGTTGAGCTGCGGAGGCATCGGCAACATGGACGAGCGACGGCCGCTGACCGACGACTCGCTGGACGAGGAGGCAGAGGGGTTCCAGCGGCTGCGTCCACGGCTGTTCGGTATCGCCTACCGCGTCCTGGGCAGTGTGTCCGAGGCCGAGGACGTGGTGCAGGACGTGTGGGTGAAATGGCAGGGCGCCGACCGGGGCGCGGTGCTGGATCCCGGGGCGTTCCTTGCGAAGATCACCACGCGGCTGGCGATCAACGTGGCTGAGTCGGCGCGGGTGCGCCGTGAGGCGTACGTGGGGCCGTGGCTGCCGGAGCCCGTGGACACCAGTGTGGATCCGCAGGTGGGTGCGGAGCGCGGCGAGGCGCTGGAGGTGGCCGTGCTGCTGGTGCTTCAGAAGCTGAATCCGGTGGAGCGTGCGTCCTACGTGCTGCGGGAGGCGTTCGACTATCCGTACGACGAGATCGCGGGCATGCTCCGGCTGAGCCAGGCCAACACGCGCCAGATCGTCAGCCGGGCCCGCAAGCGGCTGTCGGCCGAGCGCCGTGAACCCGTCGACACGGCACAGCACCGGCGGCTGCTCGAAGCCTTCGTCGCGGCCGCGCAGCACGGTGACGTCGCCGCGCTCGAGAGCGTGCTGTCGGCCGACGTCGTCGCCTACGCGGACGGCAACGGCATGCGCGGTGTGGCGCGGCTGGAGGTGGTGGGGGCCGAGCGCGTGGCCAGGATCAGCGCCTTCGCCCGGAAGTTCTTCCCCGGGGCCGACTACGGCGTGGTCGAGGCCAACGGCCGGCCCAGCCTGCTGCTCGTCAAGGACGGCGTCACCGTTGCCTTGGTGAGCGTCACCGTGGGACCGGACGGTATAGACGGGCTCTACTGGGTCCTGGCACCCGACAAGCTGAAGGCGTACGCGCAGTCGGCGCGCAGGCTCACCGGCCGGCGTTCTGCTTGAGCCAGTCCTCGTAGCGGGTGGATGCGATGTGCACGGTGTCGTCGCCGATGAGAACCCCGTCAGGCATGCCTGCGAACAGGCCGGCGGCCTCGTCGGTGACGACGGTACGGCCGTCCGGCTTCGCCGCCAGGGTGATCTCACCGAGCCGGTCGAGCGGGTGGACCTCGGGGCCCGCGATGTCGCGCACGCCGTACGACGGTTCGCCCTGAGCCGCCTCGGCGACGGCCGCGGCGACATCGGCGGAGGCGATCGGACGCAGCCGCGTGGAAGGCAGGTGCACTTCCCCACCCTGGGTGGACATGCCCATCACCGGAGCGATGAACTCGAAGAACTGGGCGGCGCGCACGATGCTGTAGGGGACGCCGCCGCTGCGCGCCGCTTCCTCCTGGGCGACCTTGGCCCGGTAGTAACCGGAGTCGGGCACCTGGTCGACGCCGACGATGGAGAGCGTGACGTGGTGGCGGACACCCGCGGCCTTCTCAGCCTCGATCAGGCGCTGCGCCGAGCGGGTGAAGAAGTCCAGCGCCGCCTCGGTCTCGAAGGACGGGGAGTTCGACACGTCCACGACCACGTCCGCGCCCTTGAGAGCCTGTGCCAGGCCCTGGCCGGTGAGGGTGTCGACGCCCGTGGAGGGAGCGGCCGCCACGGCCTCGTGTCCCCTGTCGCGCACCAGGGCGACCACCTGCGAGCCGATCAGCCCCGTACCGCCGACGACCACGATCTTCATGACTGTCTCCGTTCGTTGATTCACTTCCCGACGGACCGGCGACGCCCCGCCGGACCCGGTGCGTCAAGACGCACACCTGATAAGACAGGGCAGCAGCGACATCTGTGACAGCGGGCGCCTTACGGAGTCGTGACGTGGTGGGCGCGACCCGGTGATGCGGCCGGTGCGCCGCCCCAACGTGGGCGCATGCGTGTACTGGTCACCGGCGGTGCCGGGTTCATCGGGTCCCATGTCGTCGAGGCGTTGCAGACGCGTGGGCACGACCCCGTGGTCTTCGACGTGCACGCCGACCCGGACGCGGACGTGCGGGACCGGGAGGCCATGGCCCGCGCCCTGTCCGGTGTGGACGCGGTGTGCCATCAGGCGGCGATGGTCGGGCTGGGTACCGGATTCGCCGATGCGGCGGAGTACGTCTCCCGTAACGACCTCGGCACCGCCGTACTGCTCACGGCCATGGCGGAGAAGGGCGTCCGACGGCTGGTGCCGGCCGGATCGATGGTCGTCTACGGGGAGGGGCGGTACACCTGCGAGCGACACGGGGTGGTGCGGCCAGGGCCTCGGGCCGTCGCCGACCTGGCGGCCGGGCGTTTCGAGCCGCGGTGCCCGGGGTGCGCGCAGGAGCGGTCGCCGGGGCTGCTCGCCGAGGACGCTCCGGCCGATCCGCGGAACGTGTACGCCACCACCAAGCTCGCCCAGGAGCATCTGGCCGCGGCGTGGGCGCGGTCGACGGGCGGGACGACGGTGTCGTTGCGCTACCACAACGTGTACGGGCCCGGCATGCCCCGGGACACTCCGTACGCCGGGGTCGCCTCCTTGTTCCGTTCGGCGATCGCCCGGGGTGAGGCCCCGCGCGTGTTCGAGGACGGCCGGCAGCGGCGGGACTTAGTGCACGTGCGGGACGTGGCGACGGCCAATGCGACGGCGCTGGAGGCGGACGCGGCCGTGGGCGCGCTCACCGCGTACAACACCGGCAGCGGCGAGCCGCACACCGTCAAAGAGACGGGCGAGCGTTCGGCGGCCACCATGACGGTGCCGTCGGCGGGGGTGCGCCGGATCGCGTTGACGAGGAGGTTGCCGAGCACGCGGCTCATCTCCTTGCCGTCCACCCGCACCGGCAGGGGCTCGACGCGGTCCCCGACGAGTCGCACCCCGTGTTCGTGGGCCAGCGGGTACACCCCGGAGAGGGCGTCGCCGACCAGGTCGTAGACGGACATCCGGAAGGGCGACAGAGCCAGGGTGCCGACGTGGATGCGGGAGAGTTCGAAGAGGTCGCCGACCATGTCGTTGAGACGTTCGACCTCGGTGCGGATCTGGCGCAGGTAGCGGCCGGGGTCGGTGGCGACGCCGTCCTCCAGCGCCTCGGACATCGCGCGCAGGCCCGCGAGCGGGGTGCGCAGATCGTGCGAGATCCAGGCGACGAGTTCACAGCGGGAGGACCCCAGGGCGCGTTCGCGCTCCCGGGACTCGGCGAGCTTGGTGCTGGTGGCCTCCAGTTCGCGGCTGAGCGCGGCGAGTTCGGCGGTGGCCGGACCGTCGGGCGCCGTGAAGGCGCCGCCGTCGCCGAAGGAACGTGCGGCGAGGGCGAGTTCGCGGCTGCGGGCGGCAACCCAGCGGCCGAGCAGCACTGCGGTGGCCAAGGAGACGACGGCCGCCATCGCGACCACCGTCGTGACCACGGTCAGGTCATGGGCGGACAGGAACACGCCTGTGGCGCCGCCAGTGTGCCCGCGAGCATCGCGGTCACGGCGACGGCCCTGCGACGGACCGGCGCCGCACTCCTTGGGACTCCGGCACGTATCACGGCACGTTCCCCCCTCGAGGCTCCCCTGCGCGCCCCGACACCCGACCTCCACGGCGCTTCCGTACATGTCGGCTTCGCCCTGCCCCGGCGTGTCCTACCAAGGCCGAGTACGCCCAGCGCCTCCCCCGGCCTCCGCCTCGCCCTGCTTCTGAAGCACTTGCTGCTGACCGGCTGGTGACGGGGGCCCGGGCCTGCTGGTGCAGAGGGTGGCTCCCGGGACTCGGCCGGACCCGTCGGGTACTCGCCCGTATCGGCCCACTGCACACCGTCGTAGCGTCTCACGCGGTGGCTCGCGGGCCCGTGGTGCTCAGAATCGAGGTGGCTCCCGTACAGCAACTGAACGACGCGCGTACCGGCCCCGACACCCTCTCCCTCGGCGTCGAGGAACCGGACGGAACGTTCGTCGAACTCGCCACACTCGACGGCCGTTATCTGTCCACCGAGGTGGCCGGCGGCTTCACCGGCCGGGTCATAGGGATGTACGCCTCAGTCGGCACCGTCCACTTCGACTGGTTCGACTACGAGCCGCTCGACCACTGAACAGCCTCCCCTGCCTCATCTACGCTGTTACCCCTATGAAACAGCTGCCTGAGAGCGTGGACCGAGCCATCCTGGAACACCGGACCATCTTCGCGATCAACGCGATCCGAGAGGCTTCGGGCTGCACGGTGCACGAGGCAGTCGACGTCTTCGTGCAGCGGTACGAGGAACTCCGTCGCGACCGGCCCGACGACTTCCATGTGAGCCCGGAGGAGTAGGGCCGGGGCTTCTATTCCTGCGCGGCCCACTCTTCCTGGAGCAAGCCGAACAGCACGCTGTCATACCACTCGGCGCCCACCCGGACACTGGCGCGTCGGCGCCCCTCCTCGACAAAACCGGCCCGACGGAACGCGCGGATCGCGCGTTCGTTGCCGCTCCATGTCTCCAGTTCGACCCGCCGCAGCCGACACGCCCCAAACAGGTGTCCCAAGAGCAGCCGCAGTGCCTCGGAGCCATATCCGCCGCCCCACCGGTCCTGCTCACCGATGACGATCCCGACCGTCGCCTGCCCCGCAAACGGGTCCAGCCCACGGTAGTCGGCCATGCCGATCGGGCACCCGTCGGCCAGGTCCTCCACGGTGAACGTCGCCTCGCTGCGGGGGTCCTGGCGAAGCCGAGCATCAAGCCGCCCAGCGCACCACCTCCGGGTCGTTACGCCAGCGCACATGGGCGTCCAGGTCCTCGGCGCGCGCGGCACGCAGCCGCACCAACTCACCTTCGATCATGCGGTGATCATAAGGACCCTCAAGCGGCGCTGCTGACAAGCCCCACACCGACGTCACCGACGGGCCGCGGTCAGCTCGGGCCTGGGCGCGCATCATGCCGAGAACCAGACTCGTGCTCCCGAATCCAGGTGGGTCGGCAACGCACGGCGAGGGCCGCGATGTCGTCGTCGAGCCTTCCGCCGCCGTAGCGGAGCAGGTCCCCGTGAAGCCTGTCCAGCAGCTCACGGGGCGGCGCCGGGCTGTGCTCCCGCATCCAGTCCGGCAGCGGGAAGAACTCGCCGTTGCGGTCCCGGGTCTCCGATACGCCGTCGGTGTAGAGCAGCATCTGATCGCCCGGCGCGAAGGCGACGGTGTCCACGTAGTAGTGGTCTCCGAGGAGCGCCGCGAGATTGAGGGGTGTCGAGGGAAGGACGGGCTCCAGAACGTGGATCTCCTCGCGCCGCACAAGCACGGGTGGCGGGTGCCCGCAGTTGAGAATTCTGACGTGCCCGCTGCCGTACGGGATCTCCGCGATCAGAGCGGTGGCGAAGTGCTCCGACTGATCATCGGCGGGAATCGCGGCGCTGTAGCGGGCGATGGTGGTCTGCAGGCGATGGATGATGCCCCTCAGGTCGGGCTGGTCGTACGCGTTCTCCCTGAAGCAGTTGATCACCGCCGAGGCCGCCCCCACCGCCGTCAGGCCCTTTCCGCGCACGTCGCCGATGAGCAGTCGGACCCCGTACGGCGTGTCGGCCGCCTCGTAGAAGTCGCCTCCGATCCGGGCCTGCTCTTGGGCCGCCACATACAGCGACTCGATGTCGACGTCCTGGATGCGGTGCGGCAGCGGTCGCAGCAGCACCTTCTGGGCTGCGTCGGCTACGAGCCGGACCTGGAAGAGCGTCTCCTCTCGCTGGAGTCGGAGATGGCTCGCATATGCGGCCGCCAAGGTGACCGCAATGATCGCGGCAGCTGTGTACGGCGTCCCGAGATCGGAGTAGACGAAGCTGAGGCCGATCATGATCAGCAGGCAGAACGTCCCCAGCAGAACTGTCGGGAGCACGGGCCACAACGCGGCGGCGAGGGCGGGCGCCGCGGGCAGGAGGCGGCTGAAGGCGATCTCCCTCGGAGTGGAGAACGCCAGGCCGGCGATGAGGACGGTGACGATCACCGGGGACAGCAGTACGGCTTCATGCTGGCCACCGTATGGACGGTGGCGGCGCCGGTGCCGTCCTGGCCTGATCACACCAAGGATCATATCGGCATGAAGCGGGCATCAATCCGCGACAGCGCGGGCACTCATGTCCCGCGATCAGCCGCTTGCACGAGGGCTCGGTTCTGTCACGACTCCGAAGTCGCGGCACGGCAGTCGGGGCACAGACCCCAGAACGTCACTACGGCCTCCTGCGTGTCGTACTCCTCCGGCAACTGCGGCTCCATGCAGGGAGCCGTACCCACCGTGCACTCCACGTCGCGGATGGCACCGCAGCCGCGGCACACGAAGTGGTGGTGGTTGTCGTGGCGCTCGGTCTCGTAGCGGGCCGGGTGACCTGGGATCTGAGTGCATCGAACCAGACCGGCGTCCGTCAGGGCGTGCAGCACGTTGTAGGTGGCCTGCAGAGACAGGTGACCGGTGACCCGCTGGGCGCGCTCACGCAGGGTGTCGGCATCGAGGTGGCCGGACGAGTCGGAGACGGCCACCAGCACGGCCATGCGCGGAGCAGTCACTCGCATACGCGCCGTACGCAGCTGCGCCGCGGCCAGCGCCATGGGTTCATCGACCGTGGTAGCGGTTGTCACGCTGCCTCCTCCTTCCCTTCGCCCCGAGATCAGGTGTGTACGCGGCTTCCGGAAGCTCGAACCACACGCTCTTGCCCTCCGGCCCGTACTCGCAGCCCCACCGTGCCGCCAGCATGTCCACAAGTGCGAGGCCCCGGCCGTTCTCGTCCTCCGGGCCCGCATCGGCCGGGCGGGGAGGTTCCGAGGTGCCGTCGCTGACCAGGCAGCGCAGATCGGACACCCGCTCGAGGGTGAGGCGCAGCGGGCCGGAGGCATGACGCAGTGCGTTGCTCACCAGTTCGCTGACCAGCAACTCGGCGGTCGGAACGAGGTCGCCCAGGCCCCAGTGGGGCAGCACGTCACGTATGACGGTCCTCGCCAGGGCGCACGCGGTCGGCGACCACGGCAAGGACCAGGGGCCACCCACGAACGACTCCACGCAGGTCCCGGCCTGCGCACCGGGCGCGTCGGCGATGGTTCCTCCCGGCCGGGGCTTCCGGGGAACTGTGCGATCCATCAAGGCGTGCTTTCAGGGAGGCTGCAATTTCCCTTACGACCCTACGCCTTTTCTGGAGTCGGTCAAGTCTCTGGAGAGAGTCGCATTCCATGATTCACGTCAGGTGTGGTGAATCGCAGCACCGCGGCGTGACATCCGCCACATCAACAACGGGAACTAAGGGCGCCGCATAGTAGATTCCGCTCTTGCGACATATAGGAATTGTCCGGCTTGGCGTAGCCGCATATCGAGCCGGGGTTGGCGACATTCCGCCAGATCGACATTTTCACCTTTCTTTTGTATCGCTACGGCTTCTGACGAAGCGACAGATCCGCACGCGACTGAAGAGGCCTGACCAGCACTGCAACCACGCCCATGGCAAGGGCCGCCCAACACTACGAAGCAAGGTAGTACGAAGGCCCGTTGCATCGCCTGGTGAACCCGTCCTAACAATGACGACCCGCAGAGCGTCTCCGCAGTGCCAGCCATACACAAAGGCGCTCGGCGATCACCGAGTGAGGTCACGCATGGGAAAGCATGCCAAGAAGAGGCACCGTCGAATAGTCATCGCTGTTGTCGCCATAGGGACCGTGGGCGTGCCGTCCGTCGCCATGGCCTGTACCGACTGGCAGGACAGCGGAAGAGATCAATTGCACAGCGCCGAAAAGACCCGGGCCAAGGATTGGAGTCACCACGCCGACCGGGGTCGCGACTGGAGAGGAGCCTGGGGTCCCGACGGGAAAGGCGGGGAGGAAAGCAAGCCCACTCCGACGGCATCGAAGACTCCGACCGCTGCCGCGAACACTCCGAAGGCCACTGCGCCGAAGCCCAAGAGCGCCGCGCCCTCCAGCAGTGCGAAGGCCACCGCCTCGGCCTCTGCGCGCCCTACGCCGCCAAGCACCCCGAAGGCCACCGCCACGGCGACCGGGACCGCCGCTCGCGTCGTGCAACTCGTCAACGCCGAGCGCGCCAAGGCCGGTTGCTCGGCCGTAACCGTGAACGCGACCCTGACCAAGGCCGCACAGGCACACAGTGCGGACATGGCGGCCCACCGGAACATGTCGCACACCGGGTCCGACGGGTCGTCCCCCGGTGACCGCATCACGCGGGCCGGCTACATCTGGAGCACCTACGGCGAGAACGTCGCCTACGGTTACGCCACTCCCGAGCAGGTCATGGCGGGCTGGATGTCCAGCCCCGGCCACAAGGCCAACATTCTCAACTGTGCGTTCAAGGAGATCGGCGTCGGTCTCGCTCAGCCCAACGACTACTGGACCCAGGACTTCGGAACTGCCCGGTAAGAGGCCGGGCCTGGCTGTGGCTGGGACCGCGGTGCCGCTGCGCGTCGCCTGAGCGGCTTCCGGGAAGCCGCTCAGGCGGTCGGCGTCAGGCGGTCAGCAGGGGCATCGCCTCGAAGGTGTGGGCCTGCCACAGGCGGCGCGAGGTCTCCTCGGGGTACGCGGAGACGGACGGCGTCGTGTCGAAGATCCGGGTCGGGCGCTGCTCGGTGTCGTACGCGGGCCAGCCCGGGTCGCCCGAGGTGGCGAAGGACGTCCAGGCCGTGCGGATCTGGGACGTCAGCCGGCGGGCTTCGGCCTCGTGCTCGGGGCCGATGGCTACCGGGCCCAGGTGGGCGCCGTAGGTGCCGAAGAGGAGCGGACCGTCCAGGCCGTGGCAGGCGCGCAGCAGCCCGCCCTTGCCCGGGGACTGCCAGGCCAGCTCGTACAGGTACGCCTTCCCTCCGCCGGCGACTTGCGCCTCGGCCAGGTGCAGGGCGGCGAGCAGGGTCAGCACGGCGCCGCCGCCCGCGGACTGACCGGCGATCGTGACCTTGTCCGGGTCGCCGCCGAACCCGGCGATGTTGTCCCGGACCCACTCCAGGGCGGCGATCCAGTCCAGTACGCCACGGTTGTCCGGGGCGCCGTCGAGGTGCAGGAAGCCCTCGATGCCGAGCCGGTAGCCGACGGAGACCACAACCACGCCGTCCCGGTTGAAGGCGGACCCGTCGTACCAGGGGCTCGCCGCGGACCCGGCGACGTACCCACCGCCTTGGATCCAGACGAGCACCGGCAGGAGTGTCTCGGGGGCGGTGTCCGGGGTGAAGACGTTGAGGTTGAGTACCCCCTCGCCGGGGACGGTGGGTTCCGGAACGGTCGTGATCTCGGTGATGGGACGGCGCTGGGCCGTCGGTCCGTACGCGGTCGCGTCGAGCGGCTCGGTCCACGGCTCGGGCGGCAGGGGCGCGGCGAACCGCAGCTCGCCGACGGGCGGCCGGGCGTACGGGATGCCGAGGAAGCGCAGGCTGCCGTCGGCTCGACGCTCGCCGCGGACCGGTCCGTGGGCGGTGGTGGCCTGGGGATTCGTCGTGCACCTGGAGTTGCCCATGTCAGACGGCGGCCCAGCCGTCGTCGACGGGGAGGACGGCTCCGTTGACGAAGGAGGCGGCGTCGGAGGCAAGGAACACGATGGCGGCGGCCTGTTCCTCCGCCGATCCTCGTCGGCCGATGGTGGCGCCGATCAACTGGCCTACGACGGCGGGGCCGTGGGCCTCCTGACGGGCGTCCACCCGGACGTTGGTCGCGGTGGGACCGGGGGCGACGGCGTTGGCGCGGATGCCCTGCCCCCGGTACATGACGGCCAGGTTCTTCACCAGGCCGACGATGCCGTGCTTGGAGGCGGTGTAGGCGGCGCCCGCCGCGCTGCCGCGCAGGCCGGCCTCGGAGGCGGTGAAGACGATCGAGCCGCGTCCCGCGTCGAGCATGTGCGGCAGGACCGCACGGGTCAGCAGGAACGGCGCCGTCAGGTTGATCCGGACGACCCGCTCCCACTCGGCGTCGTCGGTCTCGCCGAGCGCGGACATGCGGTCCATGATCCCGGCGTTGTTCACCAGGACGTCCAGGCGGCCGAAGGCATCGACGGCCCGCTCGACGACTTCGTCCACCACCTGCTGGTCGCTCAGGTCACCGACGACCCCGAGGGCGACTCCCCCGGCCGCTTCGATCTCCTTGACGGTCTCCTCGGCGCCCGCCCGGTCGAGATCCGTGACCAGAACCCTCGCGCCTTCCTGCGCGAACTTCAGGGCCGTGGCCCTGCCGATGCCGGACGCGGCGCTTGCACATGTAGCGGTACCACGGCTTGAGCTTCTCGGCGGTCTCCGGGTCCTCCACGATCGTCTCCACGCGGGCGCGGATCTCGTTCATCTTCTGGAAGTCGGCGATCTCGTAGGCGCTTTCGCGCTCCTCGGCCGGGACGCCGGCGTAGGCGTTGGTCGGGATGAGCTTCTCCTGGAGCCTGGCGCTGCTGGTCCAGGAGTCGTTCACCAGGTCCTCGTCCGTGCGGACGCCGGTGACGACCTTCAGGAAGTTGTCCATACGGCGCCGCTGCCAGCCCGGCTGGAGCGACTCGGCCCACACGGGGTCGGTGGGGCGGTTGTCGCGTACGTCGACCGAGGAGGGAGTGCGCTGGAAGACGTACAGGTGCCGGGCCGCCTCGCCGAGGTGCGGTACGACCTGGATGGCGGTGGCTCCGGTGCCGATGAGGGCGACGCGCTTGTCGGCGAGCTTGGAGAGGCCGCCGTTCGCGTCGCCGCCGGTGTAGGCGTAGTCCCAGCGGCTGGTGTGGAAGGTGTGGCCCTTGAAGGTCTCGATGCCGGGGATGCCGGGCAGTTTGGCCTGGCTGAGGGTTCCGGTGGAGACGATCACGTAGCGGGCCCGCATGCGGTCGCCGCGGTCGGTGGCGATGCCCCACTCCGACTCGGCGTCGTCCCAGCGCAGTTCGGTCGCCTGCGTCCGGAAGCAGGCGTCGTCGTAGAGGCCGAAGTGCCGGGCGATGGCTTGCGCGTGCTGCCGGATCTCCTCCCCCGGCGCGTATCGCCACTTCGGGACGTAGCCGACCTCCTCCAGCAGCGGCATGTAGACGTACGACTCGATGTCGCAGTGGATGCCCGGATAGCGGTTCCAGTACCAGGTGCCGCCGAAGTCCCCGCCCTTGTCGATCACCCGGATCGACTCCACGCCCGCCTGGCGCAGCCGGGCGGCGGCGAGCAGACCGCCGAAGCCGCCACCGACGATCGCCACGTCCACATGGTCATGGAAAGGTGCGCGGGTGAACTCCGGGGGACGGCAGTTGGGGTTCTCTTCCGAGGGCCTCGGCGATGTTGGTGAGCGGCCCGACCGCCGGCAGCCGCAGTCGGCCGGGACTGGCACGGGCCGCGGCCTCCGAGCCCCTCCGAGACGGGCCGCAGACCTACAGCGAAGTCTCGGCGGCCCCCGGCATGGTGATGACGATCTTCCCGAAGTGCTTGCCGAGTTCGAGGTGGCGCAACGCGTCCTGGATCTGTTCGACGGGGTAGACGGAATCGATCACCGGCGTGACGCCGTGGTCGTCGACGAAGGCGGCCAGTTCCCCGAGCATCTCCAGGGAGCCGCTCTCGATGCCGTGGACGGTGACGTTCTTGGTGACGAACTGGTACACGTTGATGTTCGCCGCGCGTCCGGCGATGAGGCCGATGAAGCTGATGCTCCCGCCCACCTTGACCGCTTCGAGGGAGCGGTTCAGGTTGTCGCCGCCGACGGTCTCGATGACGTGGTCCACGCCCTCGACCGCGGTCTTGCGCAACACCTCTGCGGCGATGTCCGGGGTGCGCCGGTAGTTGATCGTCTCGGCGATGCCGAGGGCGTGGAGCTTGCCGATCTTCTCGTCGCTGCTGGAGGTGACGATCGGGGTGGCGCCCAGTGCGAGGGTCAGTTGCGCGGCGAACAGGGAGACTCCGCCGGTGCCGTGGACGAGTACGGTCTCGCCCGGCCGGACCCGGCTGCGGTGCCCGACGGCGTGCCAGGCGGTCACCCCGGCGATGGGCAGTGTGGCCGCGTGCACTTCGTCGAGGCTGTGTGAACTGCACACCGCCTCGTCCTCTTCGATGAGAACGTACTCGGCGAGCATGCCGCGGTTGACCGGCCCGCCCACGGGTGACACATACGTCTCGCGGGTGAGCGGGCCCGACCGCCATCGGGGCAGGAACCCGGCCGAGACCCGGTCACCGGGACGCCAGCGGGTCACCCCTGCACCGACCGTGACGACGGTGCCGACACCGTCGGAGACGGGCACCACGGGCTCGGTCGGCGACCAATGGTCCACACCGCCCACGACCAGCAGATCGCGGTAGTTCAGGGACACGGCCGATATCTTCACCAGCACCTCGGTCGGACCGGGTACCGGGATCGGCACAGAGGCGGATGTCAGACGGTCGATGCCGTCACCCCGAGTCGTCCACGCCCGCATCCGGTCCGGCACTCCGGCTGCCGTGGGGGCAAAGACCCCGGCGGGTGAAGCGGCCTGTGCAGACCCATGACCATCCACGGTTTCTCCCATTCGTCCGAGGGGTGCGCCGGCACCTGGGTCGGAGATCCTCCCACCCGGGCTCGCTCGGGCGGTACGGCGTCCGCTGCGTCCGATGACGGGTGGTCAGGCGCCGGTGATCACTATGCCCGCGTGACAGGCGCGCGCCAAATGACGCGTCATGACGCCGTGCCGGCCGCGGCGCTGTCGCGCAGGAAGCCCGCGAAGGCCTGGGCAGCCGGGGTGAGGGCGTGGTCGCTCATGCGGACGAGGAGGATGCGGCGTACGGGGGCGGGGGGTTGCAGCGGCAGGACGCTGACGCCGGCTCGGATGCCTTCCAGCGCCAGGGTGGGGGCGAGGGCGACGCCGATGCCTGCGGCGACCATGGCCTGGGCCTCCTGGTAGTCGTGGGCCTCGTAGGCAATCTGCGGCTCGAAACCGGCCGCGTGGCAGCTGCGGGCGAGGGCCTCGGCCACCGGGTGGTGGTCGGCGCGGGTGATCCAGGGGTCGTCCGCGAAGTCGGCGAGGGCGGCCGAAGAGCGGCCGGCGAGGGGGTGGTCCTGGCTGACGAGGAGGGCCGGAGGGTCGTCGACGAGTGAGGTGACGACGATGTCCTCGCGGTCGATGCGGTTCCAGTCGTAGTCCCACATCAGGGACATCTCGATCTCCCGGTTCTCCAGCATCGCCCACAGGCCCGCGATGCGGGCGCTGCGCACCGTCAGCCGTACGTCGGGGTGCGCTTCCCGGAAGGCGATGACGGCTCGCGGGAGGAGGGAGGCGCCGACGGTGGGGAAGGTTCCGACCCGGAGGGTGCCCGCGCGCAGTCCCGCGAAGTCGGCGAGCTCGTTCTCCGCGGCCGTCAGTTCGCGCTCGATGCGCTCCCCGCGCTCGGCCAGGGCGCGTCCCGCGTCAGTGAGCGTGACGCCCCGTGCATGGCGCTCCAACAGGGGCTGCCCGGCCTCCGCCTCCAGACGACTGACCTGCTGGGACACCGCTGACGGAGTGTAGTTGAGGGCTCGTGCGGTCGCGGTGACCGAGCCCCGGCGGGCGACCTCGGTGAACAGCAAGATGCGCCGGACGTCGAGCACCGCGCCACCTCCAGCATTAATCACAGCTTAATACCCGTGCAGATTTCCGAGATTGTACTTCACGCTCTCCGCGCCCACTGTGGATCGCGCCCCCCACGGAAGTGCCGTCGGGGTGTCCACGAGGAGACTGTTGTGTTGCGTCTGCAGGGCGAGATGATCCGCGGAGGAACCAGCAAGTGCTGGATCTTCGACCACCACGCCGTGGTGGCGACCGGCGTGGACGCCGACACCCTGCTGCTCGCCGCCTACAACGCCGCCGACCCCCGCCAGATCGACGGCGTCGGCGGTGCCTCCTCCACCACCTCCAAGGCCGCGATCGTCCAGCCGTCGGCCAAGCCGGGCATCGACGTCGAGTACGCCTTCGCACAGGTCGGCATCGGTGACGAGCGCGTGGAGTGGGCGAGCAACTGCGGCAACTGCGCCACCGCCGTCGCCCTGTACGCCGTCCACAACGGCCTGGTGCCGGTCACGCCGGACTCCACCACGGTACGGATGCGCAACGTCAACACCGGGGCCCGCCTCACCGGCACCATCCCCACCCCCGGCGGTACGGCCCCCGACGAGGGCACGGCCGTGGTGCCGGGCACCGCCGCGCTCGGTGTGCCGGTCCTGCTCGGCTTCGAGGACCCGGCGGGTTCGACCACCGGTCGCGCCCTGCCGACCGGCCGCGCCCTGGACACCCTGACCGGGCCCGCCGGTCGGGTCGAGGCGTCCCTGGTCGACGCCGGCGCCCCGGCCGCGCTGTTCGAGGCCAAGGCCTTCGGTCTCCAAGGCACCGAGTCCCTGGCCGAGTTCGCCGCGGTGGTTCCCGCGCTGACCGTGCTGCGCCGTCAGGCCGCCCTTGCCATGGGCCTGGCCAAGGAGAACGATCCCGTCAGCCACGCCGTGCCGAAGGTCGGCGTCGTCGCCCGCCCCGCCGCCTACCGCACCACCGACGGCAGCCCGGTCGGACCGGACGAGTACGACCTGGCCGTCCGCATGGTCTCCATGCACGCACCCCACCCGGCGATCGGTCTCACCTCGGCCGTCGCCCTGGCCACCGCGGCCGCCACGCCCGGCACCCTCGCCCACCGCGTCGCCCGGCAGACCGCCGACGGCACGCTGCGCCTGGGCACCCCGGCCGGCGTCATCACCGCCCAAGCCGTCCCCGCGGCGGACGGCGCCTCCCCCACGGTGCTGTTGCACCGCGCCGCCCGCCGCATCGCCCGAGCCGAACTTCTCGTTCCCGTCCTGGAAGGACGCCCCGCATGAGCCGCAACGACGCCGCCCCGGGCACCGTCACCGAGCCACCCGGCCGCATCCACCGACTGCTGTCCCTGCTGTACGTCCAGTGCCTGATCGGTGTCCTTGCCGGAGCTGCCGTCGGCTGGTTGTGGCCGTCTTTCGGAGCCGCCCTGAAGCCCTTGGGCGACGGCTTCATCGCCCTGGTACGCATGATGATCGCGCCGGTCATCTTCTGTACCGTCGTCCACGGCATCGCCTCCATGGGCAACGCGCGCGCCGTCGGCCGGGTCAGCCTCAAGGCGCTGATCTACTTCGAGGTCCTGACCACTGTCGCCATGGTGATCGGCCTGGTCGTCGTCAACGTCGTCCAGCCCGGCAGCGGACTGCACGTCGACCCCTCCACCCTCTCCACCGAGGGCCTGCCGCCGGAGGCGACCCAGAGCCACGAGAGCGTCGCCGCGTTCGTCCTCTCCATGATTCCGGACACTCTGCCCAGCGCGCTGACCGGCCACGAGATCCTGCCGGTGCTGCTGATCTCGGTGCTCTTCGGATTCGGCCTGAACGCCGCCGGCGAGGCGGGTGCGGGAATCACCCAGGGCGTCGAGAAGCTGTCCAAGGTCCTGTTCACGCTCATCCGCTGGATCATGCGGCTGGCCCCGATCGGCGCCTTCGGCTCCATGGCCTTCACCATCGGCAACTACGGTCTGGACACCCTGCGTCACCTCTTCCTGCTGGTCGGCTCCTTCTGGCTCACCGCCCTGTTCTTCGTCCTGGTCGTCCTCGGCACGGTCATGCGCGTCAACGGCCTGCGCCTGCTGCCCTTCCTGCGCTACATCAAGGAAGAGCTGCTGATCGTCCTGGGCACCTCGTCCAGCGAGCCGGTGCTGCCGCGCATGATGGCCAAACTTCAGCACGCGGGCGCCTCGAAGCCGGTCGTCGGCATCACGCTGCCCGCCGGGTACTCCTTCAACCTCGACGGCACCGCGATCTACCTGACCATGGGCTCGGTCTTCCTCGCCCAGGCCCTCGGTATCGACCTCAGCCTCACCCAGCAGTTGTCGATGCTCGCCGTCATGCTGCTCACGTCCAAGGGCGCCGCCGGGGTCACCGGTTCCGGCTTCATCGCCCTGGCCGCCACCCTCAGCGCCGTTCCGCACGTTCCCGTCGCCGCCCTGGCACTCATCTTCGGCATCGACCGCTTCATGTCCGAGGCCCGCGCCCTGACCAGCGTCGTCGGCAACGGCGTCGCCACCCTGGCAGTGGCCAAGTGGGAGGGGCAGCTCGACGAGGACCGCGCCAGGGCCGTCCTGCGTGGCGAGATCCCGTACACCTCCACCCCCGAGGCCGAGCACGCCCCCGAGCCGCAGGCCGCCGATCCCGCACCGGGTGAGAAGCCCGCGACGGCCGACCCGAAGGAAGCAGCCGGAACGGACCGCGATCCCGTGCCCGCCGTCAGCTGACGTACCCCCACGCCGCCGGTCCGGAGCCTGAGTTCCGGGCCGGCAACTCCTCGTGATCAGGAGCACCCGCACTCATGGCAGCACCCTGGGACGTCATCGTGGTCGGCGGCGGAAACGCCGGCTTCTGCGCCGCGCAGGCCGCCCGGCAGGAGGGAGCCCGAGTCCTCGTACTGGAAAAGGCCTCGCGGCAATGGGCCGGTGGCAACTCGTACTTCACCGCCGGCGCCATGCGCACGAGCCACGGCGGACTCGCCGACCTCAAGGGCCTTCTCGAACCGTCCGCCCAGGACCGCTTCCCCCTCACGGACCTGGACCCCTACACCGACGACGACTTCCTCGACGACATGGTCAGGGTGACGCGCGGGCGCACCGACACCGACCTCGCGCGGACCCTGGTCGGCGAGTCCCGCGCGACGATGGACTGGCTGCGCGACCTGGGTCTGCGGTTCGAGCTGATGTACCACCGGCAGGCGTACGAGGTGGACGGCCGTTACCGTTTCTGGGGCGGTCTGGCGGTCGGCGTGGTCGGCGGCGGCAAGGGGATGATCGAGCAGCATCTGTCGGCCGCCGAACACGTCGGCGTGCACGTACGCTTCGACGCCCTCGTCACCCGCCTGGCCACCGCATCCGACGGCACCGTCCAAGGCGTGGTGCTCGCCGACGGGGAGGTACTGGAATCCCGCGCCGTGGTCCTCGCCGCCGGCGGGTTCGAGGCCGACCCGCAGATGCGCGCCGCCCACCTCGGCCCCGGCTGGGACCTGGCCCTCGTCCGCGGCACCCCCTACAACACGGGCGACGGCGTCCGCATGGCCCTCGACGCAGGTGCTCAGTCGTACGGCCACTGGAGCGGCTGCCACGCCGTCGCCTGGGACGCGGGAGCACGGCCCACCGGCGACCGCGAACTGACCAACCAACTCACCCGCGGCGGCTACCCGTTCGGCATCGTGGTCAACACCGACGGCCACCGCTTCGTCGACGAGGGCGCGGACTTCCGCAACTACACCTACGCCAAGTACGGCGCCGAGATCCTCCGCCAGCCCGGAGGCACCGCCGTCCAGATCTTCGACGCCGCGGCCGCACGGCTGCTGCGTCCCGAGGAGTACGCCTCGAAGGACGTCACCTGCGTCACGTCCGCCACCGTTCGCGGGCTGGCCCGGGAACTCGGCATCGACGAGGACCAACTCGCCTCCACGGTGGCGGAGTTCAACGCAGCGATCACCGGTGGCCCGTTCGACCCGACGGTCAAGGACGGCAGCCGCACCGCGGGGATCACGCCACCCAAGTCCAACTGGGCCCAGCCCCTCGACACTCCTCCCTACACCGCCTACCCGGTCACCTGCGGCATCACCTTCACCTTCGGCGGCCTGCGCATCGACCCCGACGCACGGGTCCTCGACACCCGCGGGCTGCCCGTACCCGGGCTGCACGCAGCGGGTGAGCTCGTCGGCGGACTCTTCTACTTCAACTATCCGGGCGGCTCGGGACTGACCGCGGGATCGGTGTTCGGCCGCAGGGCAGGCCGATCCGCGGCAGCCCATGCGGCTGGTCGGGTCAGGTGAGTCAGGTCAGCCCGAGGTGGGCGGCTTCGCCGACGGCCCGGCGGAGTACACACCGGCAACGTCTTGCGTGCTCCATGACTGGCAGGGCCGGCGCCAGTGCACGGGCCGGCCGCTCACCCCGCGTCGTCGCGCAGGAGCAGGTCGAGCAGACCTGGGAAGCGGGCCTCGAACTCCTCGCGGCGCAGTCGGTTGACCCGTTTGGGCCCCTCGTCGCGCTGTTCGACCAGTCCCGCGCCGCGCAGCACCGAGAAGTGGTGGCTGAGCGCCGCCTTGCCGACGGGCACGTCGAAGCTGCCGCAGCTACGCGTCCACTCGGCGGAGCCCGCCAGCTCGCGGATCAGCTGAATGCGCACGGGGTCGGCGACCGCGGACAGCGCTGTGAGTACGGACACCTCCTCGGGATCCGTGTGCACCGGCGCCGCACGATGACTACCGCCCGCCGTCTGGTTCGACATGCCCCTCCCGTCACCACGCATGTCCTCCGGGGACACCGCGCGGAGTGTTCCCGGCCGCTTGCTGAGTGTTCGATGAATATCTTACAGTCCCAGTGTTCGCTTCCCATTGAACACTCACCGAAGGGCAGATTCCGCCTATGCGTGCAGTCGAGTTCCAGGAGTACGGCGCCCCCGAGGTACTGCAGGTCGTCCAGGCCGAGACCCCTGAGCCCGGGCCGGGCCAGGTCACCATCGACACCGCGTACATCGGCGTGAACTTCGCCGACCTCAAGGCCCGCGCCGACGGCTACCGGGTGCAGTCACTGCCCTTCAGGCCGGGCCTGGAGGTCTCCGGGCGGGTCCGGGCCGTCGGCGAGGGGGTCGAGGGGCTGGTTCCGGGCCAGGAGGTCGCCGCGCTCGTCGACGGCGGCGGCTACGCGGAAGTCGTCGTCGCGGGCGCGGTCACCGCCTTCCCGCTCCCCCAGGGCCTGGACCTGCGGACCGCCGCCACGCTTCCCACCGTGGTGCCGACCGCGCACGCCCTGCTTCACGAGGTGGGCCGGCTTCGGGCCGGGGAGACGGTGCTGGTGCAGGGCGCGGCCGGAGGCATCGGCACCGTGGCCGGGCAGTTGGCCCGGGCGGCGGGCGCCGGCGCGGTGTACGGCGTGGTCTCCTCCGCCGCCAAGGCCGAGTACGCCCTCAAGCACGGCTACGACGAGGTGTTCACCACCGACACCTTCTCCGACGACGTCCGCCGCGCCACCGGCGGCAGGGGGGTCGACCTGGTGCTCGACCCGGTGGGCGGCGACACCCTGCGCCGCGGCCTCGACGCCCTCGCCGCCTTCGGACGCCTGGTCTCCTTCGGCAACGCGAGCGGGGCGGAGCCGTGGCACGTCGGGCAGCCCGAGCTGTACACGCAGGGCCGGTCGGTCGGCGGCTTCTCCATCCTCGCTCTCGCGCAGTCCGCGCCCGAGGCTCTGCGCGCGCTCGCCGAGCGCGCCTTCGCCAAGGTCACCGACGGCACCGTGAGCCTGCCGGTCACCGCGGAGTTCCCCCTGGCAGAGGCGGCCGAGGCGCACCGGCTCATGGGCGGACGCACGTCGACCGGCAAGCTGCTGCTGCGCGTTGCCGACTGAGGGACCAGGGCGCGCGGACCGCGCGCCCTGCTCGCGGCAAGGCAATCCCCTACGGCAGGTCCGGCATGATCAAGCAGCCCTGGTTCGGCGAGTCGATGATCCTGGTCGGCGCCAGCTACAGCGGCTTCACCCAGTGGGCGGTCGCCGTCGCCGTACCGTCCCAGGTCAAGCCATGATCCCCGTGGTGTTCGAATCGGCCCTCACCCTGGAATTCCTCCACTCGGACGGATTCTCCCTGGAGACCCCGTTCAACTGGGGCGTCATGGTCGCAGGACAAGAAGAACGGTTCGCGCGGCCACGCCAACTACTGGGGGCGAAGAATGCTTTGCGCGCTCTGAGCACGCTGCCCTTGAACCAGGCCGACACCGCCGCCCTGGGGTACCGCTGCGAGTACATCCAGGACATCCTCGCGCATCCCACCGACGACCCGTTCTGGTCGGCGGCCGACCACCACCGCCGGGTGGCCGACATCACCGTTGCGGCAAGCCTGATCGGCGGCTGGTAGACATCTTCCTGCCCGGTCAGCTCCGCGACTACCGCACCCTGCAGGACACCGGGCGCTCCACCCCCCTCCGCCTCACTGTCGGCCCCTGGCCTCACACCTCCCTCGAGGTGGGCGGGCTGTCAGCCTGCGAGGCGGTCGACTTCGGGCTCGCCCTGTGCCTGGGCGAACAGCCCGCCGAACGCGCACCGGTACGCCTGTACGTGATGGGCGAGAACAAGTGGCGCGACTTCCCCTTTTGGCCGCCGCCAGAATACGAGCACCAGCGCTTCCACCTGCGGCCCGGCGGCGCCCAGGCCACCGACCCGCCGCCCGCCGACGCCGCTCCCGACGGCTACTACTACGACCCGGCCGATCCCACTCCCGCCCTCGGCGGTGCCCGCATGTCCTTCGCCGCCAAGGCCGGCCCCCTCGACCAGGCGAAACTGGAGGCACGACCCGATGTCCTGACCTACACGAAGTCCGCCCTGGACCAGGACGTCGAGGTCATCGGCGAGGTCAGCGCGGAGATCTTCTTCCGCTCCAGCCTGCCCTACGCCGACGTCTTCGTCCGCCTCTGCGACGTCGACGAGAAGGGCCGTTCCATCAACGTCTGCGACGGCCTGACCAGCCTCACCGACGCCGACGAACTCACCCGCGCGACCGTGCAGTTGTGGCCGACCGCCTACCGCTTCAAGCGCGGCCACCGCATCCGCGTCCAGATATCCAGCGGAGCCTTCCCCTGCTACAACCGCAACCCCGGCACCGGTGAACCCCGCGCCACCGCCACCACCCTCCGCGCCGCCGACCAGCAGGTCTTCCACGACCCGGAACATCCCTCCGCCGTCTTCCGGTGACCTGGTAGACGCCGACTCGCCGGCGCCGTACATCTGCCTCGGGGGCACAGGGCGACCTCCGCGCCCCCGAGGCTGCCCCGCCCTCCGTTGATTCAGACAGCGTGTCGGCGGACGGCGGCAAGAAGGTGATCGACGTCCTGCGGCGTGGTCGCGAACGAGGTGACGAAACGGACCACGCCCGGCTCCCAGCGGTCGTGGTAAAAGGCGTACCCGTCGGCCAGGAGGCCCTCGGTGACCTGCTGGGGCAGGCGGCAGAAGAGGATGTTGGCGTCGGCGGCGCCGAGCAGCCCGACCTCGGGTATGGCCTTCAGGCCGTCCTGGAGGCGGGCCGCCATGGCGTTGGCCTGGGCCGCGTTGCGCAGCCACAGGTCGTCGGTGAGGTAGGCGTCCAACTGGGCCGCGTGGAAGCGCATCTTGGAGGCGAGCTGACCGGCGCGCTTGGCACGGAAGGCCAGTTCGGCGGTGAGGGAGGGGTCGAAGACCACGATGGCGTCGGCGGTCATCGTGCCGTTCTTGGTGGCACCGAAGGACAGCAGGTCGATGCCGGCCCGCCAGGTCAGCTCGGCGGGAGTGCAGCCGAGGGAGGAGACGGCTCCGGCGAACCGGGCGCCGTCCATGTGCAGGCGCAGCCCTGCTTCCTCGGCGATGGAGCCGAGGGTGCGGATCTCGTCGAGGGTGTAGACCGCGCCGGTCTCCGTGGCCTGGGTGAGGCTCACCACCGAGGGCTCCACGCTGTGCACGTCCCCGGCCTTGTGCCGCCCGGCCGCCCGCAGTTCGCCGGGGTCGATCTTGGCGTCGTCGCCGCCCAACGGGACGAGCTTGGCGCCCGCGGTGTAGAACTCGGGCGCCCCGCACTCGTCGTTGTTGATGTGGCTGTCCCGGTGGCACAGCACGCTGCCCCAGGGCGGAGTGAGCGCGGCCAGACTCAGCGCGTTCGCGGCGGACCCCGTGGAGACCAGCAGTACGTCGACGTCACGCTCGAAGATGTCGCTCAGCCGGCGCCGGACCGCGGCCGTGCTGTCGTCGGCTCCGTAGGGCATGGCCTGGCCGGCGGCCGCCCGGGCGACGGCCTCGATGATCTCGGGTGAGGTGCCTGCGGCGTTGTCGCTGCTGAAGACGCGGGTCGGAGGTGTCGTGGTGCTCATGGTCGGGATCCTTGCTGTTCGTTGACGGCTCGGCGCGACATGGGCGGTGCGCCGCGGGATGCGAGGGGAGTGTCGGCCGCTGCGGGTCGATCGAGGCCCGAGGCGCTCACGCTGCGGCGCGTGTACTGGCACCGCCCCGAGCCCCTCGCGGCATCGCACAGACCCGGATCACGCGTCGCACCCGCGCGGGTGCGACGCGTGGATGAGCTGACGCAACGCGCCGTAGTAGACCTCGTGGTCGGTCACGGCGGGCACGATCGCGGCCAGGTGGCCGGTCAGCGCCGGGAACTCCTCCGGGTCGAGTGCGGCCAGTGCGGTGCGGGTGGCCGCCTGGGCTGCCTTGGGATCGCGGTGGTCGACGAAGCTGGCGCTGCCGAGGGTCAGGAGATACATCCGCCGGTAGGCGGCGATCGCCTCCTCGGGGGTCATTCCGGCCACGAGGCTGTCGGCCAGCTGGGGCTCCACCAGGCGGGCCAGCAGGTTCGGGCCGAGCCAGGGCCGCGTCCCGCGCAGGGCGAGCAGCCCCGGGTGCGCCGCGAGCAGTCGGTACAGCGCGGTGAACCGGGCCTCGGTGGCGGTGGCCCAGTCGGTGTCCGGCTCGGCCTCGGGCAGCTGGGCGGCAAGGTGGTCGGTGCACAGATCCAGCAGGCCGGCCAGGTCGGTGCAGCGACGTTGGAGCGAAGCGAGGGAGATTTCCAGACGCCCGGCCAGCGAGCGGAAGGTCAACGCCTCGGGGCCGCCCTCGTCGACCAGGAGGAGGGCGGTTTCGGCGATGCGATCCGGGGTCGCGCGGTCCAGCGAAGGAGAGTGACGGGGCATACGGGTCATCGTACGGTACATCGTATCGAAGTGAAACGGAGGGACCTCATCCGGCCAGACTTTCGGCGCACCCTTGAAGAAAGATCACTCTCCAGTTGCTTGAAATACTTCTGCCGCTCGTTCGCGCGCGCGGCGAGCTGCACCTGGCCGCCCGTTCGGCCCGCGGCCTCCAGCAGGGTCACCTCGTGCCCGCCCTCGGCGCAGGCGCGGGCCGCCTCAAGTCCCGCCGGGCGCCCCCGATCACCACCACCCGTCCGCGCCGCGCCGCAGGTGGCGTGATCTGCGGGATCAGTTGCTCACGGCCGGTGGCCGGATTGTGCAGGCAGAGCGCGTCGAGGCCGACGCACATGAAGGAGTACCGGTGGACTTCCCACCACTCGATCCCCTCGACCTGCAGCTGCTGCAGGCGCTGCAGCTCGACGGGTGCGCACCGTTCAGCCGTATCGCCACCGTCCTCGGCGTCTCCGACCAGACCGTGGCCCGGCGGTATCGCCGGCTGCGCAAGATCGTCAACGTGCGTGTCCTCGGCATGCCGGACGAGAACCGGCTCGGCCGGCAGAGCTGGATCGTGCGACTGCACTGCACCCCGGACGTGGCGGAGCAACTCGCGGACGCGCTCGCCAAACGCCCCGACACCCTCTACGTGACCCTGACCTCCGGGGGCACCGAGGTCATCTGCGGCATGAAACCCCGCAGCCGCAAGGAGCGGGACGAGCTGCTCTTCGACCGGCTCCAACGCACCCGGCAGATCGTCTCGGTGACCGCCCACTGCCTCCTGTATCCCTTCTACGGAGGTTCACTTGGCTGGCTCAGCAAGTCCAACGCGCTCACTCCCGACCAGCAGGCCGCCCTGCGTCTGCCGGCTCCGGAGCCGTTCGACGGCCCTGTCACGCTGGACGCGGCCGACGAGGCACTCCTCGCGGTGCTCCGCCGCGACGGCCGGGCCACCCTGACCGACCTGCAGAAGTCCACCGGGCAGTCGGAGTCGGCGGTCAAGCGACGGCTCGACACCCTGCGCTCCACCGGCGTGCTGTACTTCGACGTCCAGTACGACCAGGAGCCCCTCGGACAGGACGTCAGCGCCATGCTCTGGCTCACCGTGGCGCCCCGCGCGCTCGCCGACGTCGGGCACAGCATCGCCTCACACCCGGAAGTACGTTTCGCGTCCGCCACCACCGGCCAGGCCAACATCGTCGTCGCCGCCCATTTCCGGAGCTCCGACCAGCTGTACACCTACCTGAGCGAGAAGATCGGCGCCCTCGACGGTATTCAGGCGGTCGAGACGGCCCTCATCCTGCGCCAGGTCAAGCAACTGACCTACGAGCCGACCCGCTGACCTGCTGACCTGCTGACCTGCTGACCTGCTGACCGTGGCACGCGATCGTGCCGTGCCGGTCATGCCGTGGTCCGGGACCCGAGGGGGGTACGGGTCCCGGACCATGTGCGGGCGCTCTCCCGTCCCCACGGACGCGCCCTCATACCGGTACCGGTCGCTCCATGCCCGGGGCGATCCGGTCCGGTACGTCTGCTGTCTTCCTCCCGCTCGGCCCACCCGCGGACTGCCGACCAGGTGGCCGGCTCAGCTCTCCGAGTGAGCCAGTGCCACGTCGAACTCGAGTACCGGGCCGTCCACGACCACTGGCGCGGCAACTGCCGGATAGCCGCTGGCAATCAACGAGTAGTCACCCGTGTCCAGGTCGGCGAAGGCATAGCTGCCGTCCGGCCCGGTGGTCGCCGTGCCGATCACGTTCCCGGCCTTGTCCACGAGCTGGCCTGCCAGGTACACCTTCTTGCGGCCATGCACGTCTCCGAAGACCCCGGCGGTCAGGATCAGTGCGGCCATGGGGAGCTGGAACGCTGACGAGACCCAGGTGAGCTGGGAGGTCGACGCATGCAACACGCTTTGAATGGCGGGCAGGCTCACCGACACGGTGGTCACTGGCAGATAGGCGACGAACATGCCGAGACAGGCCATGACCAGTGTGGCCACCTGCCGTTCTCGCTTCTCGTTCACCTTTGGCGTGGCGTTCACGAAACTCTCCCTCGTGGCGCGGCGATGCCGCACTCGGCTGACACGACGAAAGCTTCGGGCCACTCGCACGACCCGATCCAGCCACAGCGTCCAGAACCAGGAAAACCGACATCCAGAGCAGCTCTGCGGGGGATTTCCAACGCGCCGAACGGCCTTCCGGACGCCGGGACGAGGGGGAGAGAGCCCCGGGGGCAGAGACATAACGACCGGTCGGTAACCTGTCGGCATGACTACTGCCGCCCTCGAGCCCCGCGCCGGTCGACGCTGTCACCACCCACTCAATTCCCTGCACGCGACGCACTACTTCTCGCCCGATCTGGGACGGGAACTGGGTGCGCTCGGGATCACCCATCCCAAGGCCGTGAACTTCGCCGCGCGGGCGGCCGCGTTGGGACCGGTCGGGGCCGGCGCGGTGACGGCGACCTTCTACAACTACAAGCACGATCTAGTGGCCCGGCACGTGCCCGCGGTGTGGTCGATCGCCACCCCCGCGGACGTGCTCGCGGCACGCGCGCGTGCCGTCGACGCCACACTGCGGCGGCTGCTGGGAGAGGAGGCCGTGGCGTCCGCGGACATGGCGGAGGCCGCGCGGCTGGCGTTGCGCGCCGCCGAGGCCTGTGGGCGCAGCGCCCGGCCGCTGTATTCGGCGCACGCCGACCTTCCCGTCCCCGACGAGCCGCACCTCGCGTACTGGCACGGGGCGACCCTGCTGCGCGAACACCGGGGCGACGGGCATCTGGCCGTGCTGATGTCCGCGGGCCTCGACGGGCTGGAGGCGATGGTGACCCACACCGCCACGGGCAAGGGCATGACACCGAAGTGGGTGGCGACCACCCGTGGCTGGACCGAGGACGACTGGAACGCGGCAACAGCCCGCCTGCGGGACCGCGGGCTGCTGGACAGCACCGGCGAACTCACCGAGCGAGGCCTCGCGCTCCGCGAGGACATCGAGCAGGAGACCGACCGCCTGGACCGGGCTCCGTACGAGCACCTCGGCCCGGAGGGCGTGGCGCGCCTGACGGCCCTTGGAACGACGTTCGCCCAGGCCGTGGTGATCGCCGGGGCGTTTCCGGCGGATTTGATCGGCAAGGGGTGACGCGGCTGGTCGGGGTCGCCAACACACCGACCTGGACCAGCGAGCCGGCCTGGCCCGAGGCCATCAGGGGGACCTGGCCGGAGATCGCGATCAGCGGCCAGGACGCCACGACGGCGTGGCTGTAGCCGTCGGTGGGAGGCATGCCCTCGGGCGCACCAGGCGGCGCATGGTCACGTCCTACGCATCCGGGTCCCAGGCCAGGAGCAGGTCGAAGAGACGGCGGTCGCCGTCGAGCTTCAGGGAGTCCACCGGAATACGGCCGTACAGGGCCAGGACCAGCTCGCCGGCCGTGCCCCGGGCGGAGGCGTCGGCCGCGTCCGGGTCCTCGCCGGCAGCGGTGGCGGGCATCGTGCCGGGCGTGGAGAGACGGGCAGTCCGTGCGCCGTCGGCGGAAAGCCGAAGGCGCCAGGAGGGGCCCTCGGTGGCGTGGTAATCGACGGCAGCGGGCTCGTGCGGCCAGGCGTCCGTTGTTGCGCAGCAGGTGGACAGGAACTCGTCGACACCGTCGAGTGCCACCTCGTCCGGCAGCGGCTGCCGGATGCCCAGGGTGACCTGGGCGTCGTAGGTGTGCATCGCGACCTCCTGGAGTTGGTGCCGAGCGACGGCACCGCAGGTCTGCGGCGACTGCGAAGTACCCCACCACGTCCAGCAACCGCGATCCGGGCCGGCCTCCCGCAGTGCGTCCAGTAGCTCCTGCGTCGATGCGGCCGACCAGGCCAGCAGGGCCTCGCGTTCCCGAGGCGCAGCCGGGGCGCCCTCCGATGTCGACTTGCTGGCGGCGGCAGGCCCTGCGGCGATGGTGGCGGCCCAGGAGCGGCGCCCCTCGCCCAGGTGCTGCACCAGATCGAACAGCGTCCACTCGGGGCAGGTCGGCACCTGCACGTCGAGGCTGGGCGCGGAGGCGACCGTGGCACGGAAGGCGGTCGATCGTTCGTCGATCAGCCGCAGCAGATCGGGGAACTCCAGAGTCTTTTCCACTCCGGCTGTCCATCACCGTGCTCCGACAATCGGACAGCGATTTTCATGAGGGGTGGTCTGCGGTCACTGGTTCTGCCGTGCGTCGAAGTGGGCCGTGGCCAGGAGGGAGCCGTCCGCGGCCAGCAGCCGGGCGCCGGACACCGTGTCAGGGTCGACCTTCGTGGGGGCTCCCCAGTAACCCCGGCCGGCGTCGTCGAGGGAGAACTCCCCGATGTGGACCGACGTGCCGTCCCTACGCTCCAGTCGGCAGCTGACCTTTGCGGCCTCCGGGTATCCGTCGCGCGAGCCTGCGGCCTCGGACCCGTCTCCGGCCCGGAAGTCGGGTCCAGACCCGCCTTTGGCCTGGGAGTCGGATCCGGACCCGTCCCGGCCGAGGTGAACCGACATGTAGACCCAGCCCGGAGATCCGGTGTAGGCGAAGATCCGGCCCACCGGGCGGTGGTCCGGGGCCAGCAAAGACGCTGCGAGCAGACCGTGCTCCGAGCCGGGGGGCTCCGAACTCCGCGAGGAGGGAGCTGTTGCTCCCTCGATGGCCGTGCCGACGGCCCAGCCACCGAAGCCGAACCCGAGGGCGATCGCGGCGGCGGCCGCGACCGCCACGCCGGCCCGTGGTCGCCGCCGTCGCGTCGGCCGGTTCAGGCCCAGCCCGTCCGTCACCCGTGTCTCGAAGCCGGCGGGCGGCTCGCTGCCCGGCAGGAGAGAGAGCAGTCCGTCTCCGACGAGCGTCAGCTGCTCGACGTGCTCCCGGCAGGTCGGGCAGCGGTCCAGGTGGACGATGGCCTCGGCGCGCTCCTGACCGGGGAGGATACCCAGCGCCAGCTCGTCGGCGACGGCCCTCAGCCACTCGCAGTCCCTGTCAGTCATGATCGGCTCGCTCGGGTCCCAGAACCGTCCGCAGTTTCCCCATCGCCGTCCTGATCCGTGTCTTGGCCGTGCCGAGAGGGATCCCTTCGAACTCGGAGATCTGCCGTGCGGTCATCCCGTAGATCCCGGCCATGACCGCGGCACGCGCCTGCTGGCGCGGCAGGTCCGCCACCGCGGCCCGTATCCGGGACGCCGCGTCGTCGGCCAGTGCCCGCTGTTCGGGCGTCCCGGTCACGATGCCGAGCAGAGCGTCGAGGTTCTCGGGGGAGACCGGGGTCGCCTTGCGCGCGCGGACGGCGTCGATCGCCAGGTTGTGCGTGATGGTCCCCAGCCAGGTCTTCACCGATCCACGCCGGGAGTCGTAGACCTGCGCATGACGCCAAGCCCTTTCGAAGGCCTGCTGGGAGATGTCCTCGGCGAGCTGGGGGTCGTCGACGACAGCGATGGCGATACCGAAGACCATGCGCTGGAACCGGCGGACGAACGCGAGGGCGGCCTCCGGGGCGCCGGTCGCCATTCCCGCCAGCAGCGCCTCGTCCGAGAGGCGCCCGAATGGTGGGCCCAATCTACGCATACCAGTGAATACGGCGAACCTCGCCGAACGGATTCCCCCGGTTCCACGCGGGACCACGGCCCCCATTCTCCCGCTTTTCTCCCGCTTGTCGGAAATCCCCTGGCGCGGTCCGTCCGTACCACTGGTCAGGAACGATTTCTCACGGAGGGCCGAGACATGGCGATGACGCTCATGACGTTCGCGCGCAGGATCGTCGGGCCCGGGCTGGCCGCCGGAGCACTGGCGGGCATCCTCGTGGCGTGCGGAGGCGGAGACGGCAACGGTGGTGGCTCGTCATCGCCAGCCCCTGAAAAGACAGCCCCGACACAGAGTGGCAAGCCGGGAACCCCCCAGGTGAACGTGAAGCTGGTCGACTTCAAGATGGAGCTGTCCGAGAGGACGTTGAAGGCGGGTGCCTACACCTTCGTCGTCAAGAACGACGGCCATCACGACCATGCCATGGAGATCGAGGGCTCCGGAATGGAGCAGAAGACGCGGCAGCTGGCACCCGGAGAGTCGGCGAACCTCACCGTCTCGCTGAAGGACGGCACGTACAAGGTCTACTGCCCTGTCGACGACCACAAGGACCTGGGCATGAAGACCGAGCTCACCGTCGGCGGCACCGCCTCAACGGGCAGCGGCACCGACACGACCAACAGCAATGGCTACTGAGCGCACGGTCGCACTCATCGCCCTCCGGCTGGCCGCGGCGGGAACGGCCGTGGCCATGGGCGTGATCCACCTCCACCTCTGGTACGACGGCTACCGATATCTGGACACGATCGGCACGCTGTTCCTGCTCAACGCGATCGGGGCCGGGCTGCTCGCGCTGTCGCTGCTGATCACGCCCACCCGCCTCCTGACCGTCCTCGCGACACTGGGAACCCTCTTCACGGCCGGCACACTGGTGGCCCTGATCGTCAGCCTCACCTCCGGCCTCTTCGGATTCGAGGAGGCTCTCGACGCGAACCTGGTCAAGCCGACCCTCGCCGTCGAAGGCGCAGGATGCGTTCTGTTGGTGGCGCTGGCCCTACTGAGCAGACGCAGACGGCTATGACCGATCGGCCGAGTGGATGCTCGCCGTGCCATGGGTCGAGGTGCCTCAGCCCATGCTCTGCCGGTCGGGTTCGATGAGCACGACGACCCGCTCCTTGTCTCGCGAGTAGGGGCCACCGGTGTACTTCGGGATCCGGTCGACGATCTCCCAGGCGCCGTCGCCCTCGATCCGTGCGACGACCTTCCCGCGGACGACGACCGGCTGGAACGGGTTGTCGGCTGGTGTCAGGGAGAGCGCGACCCGTGGGTCGCGGCGCAGGTTTCAGGCCTTGCGGGGTGCCCGGACCGTAGTGGAGGTGGGTGGCGCCGGGCGCCGGGACGGCTTCGACGAGGCGGAGTCGCACGTGCGTGGTCGCCCCCGGGAGCGGAACTTCTGCCGGTTGCGGACCCGGTCCACGGAGGTCGTGCGCGCAACCGGCCCTAGAAGGAATACGGGCCGAACCGGCCCCAGACCACGAACGCCGCCAGGACACCCAGCACGATGTTCGGGACGATCACCGCGGGCTCCTTCCGGCGCAGGTGCACGATCGCGGCACCGATCATCATCACGGCCAGCCCGAGCGCCGCGAGCGGGAGGAACACCGGGGCGATGTCCAGTACCACCGGCAGCCGTCGTGGTACGCGCAGTGAACGCCGTAGGGCGACGCAAGAGCGCCCCCAAACCGCATCATGACCAAGCTGGGCGTCCGGGATCGCGCCCAACTCGTCGTGATCGCCTACCAGACCGGCCACGGCCGCCCCGGCGCATGACCGACCCCACCTGAGAATCGCTTCGAGGCTACTGCCCGCCCCCGGCTTCCAGGCTGCGAATCACTCGCGCCGTCAGGTCCAGGTACGTCTCGGCCTCCGCGTCGGTGAGCCCTTCCGTAGCAGCCCCGTTCACCGCGAGGGCCGCGGAAATGAGTTCCTGCTCGATCGCCCGGGCGCGTTCGGTCAGATACACCTGCGCGCGGCGTCGGTCGGCCGGGTCCGGAACACGCCGGACCAGACCGTCCCGCTCCATCCGCTGCAGGGTGTTCGCCATGGTCGGCTGCTCGATGCGAACCCGCTCGCACAACTCGCGCTGCGACAGACCGTCCAGTTCGAACAGGGCGAGCAGCGGGGCGAACTGCCCGGGAACAACGCCGTGCGGCGTGATTCGGACAGCGAGAGCCTGAGCCAGCAGGCGAGCCAGGTGATTCACTTGGTAACCGAGTGAGCCCTCGCGAGGCAGCGCGTCCGGCATATCCGTTCCCTCCCGTGTGATCTTCTCCCCAGATTCACATAGCAAGCTATACAGATCAAGATCCGGGGAAAGCAGGACCCTGCATGCGGCGCAGTATCATCAACGTCACTCTTGGTATACGGAACCCGGAACAGGTCTCACGGAACGCGGAACCCCACCGTCGGCACATACGCGAAGATCCCTGGGACGATCTTCGTGTCCCGGGCCTGATCAGGTCGGACGTACCCGGGAACCACACGCAAGGAGGGGGTTCGCATTGTCCCTGACGGACAAGGCCATAGCGCAGATCCGTGAGCTGATCCGGACGGGCGCGCTGCCCCCGGGCTCCAAGCTGCCCCCGGAGCAGGAACTGGCGGCTCAGCTGGGGCTGTCCCGCAACCTGGCCCGGGAGGCGGTCAAGGCGCTGGCCGTGGCCCGGGTGCTGGAGGTCAGACGGGGCGACGGCACCTACGTCACCAGCCTCCAGCCGAGCCTGCTTCTGGAGGGTCTCGGCGGTGCGGTGGAACTGATGCAGAGCGACTCGGGGGCACTGCTGGACCTGATGGAGGTACGGCGGCTGCTGGAACCGTTGGCCACCGCGCTGGCCGCGACCCGGATCTCCGAGGAGCAGCTGGCCGAGGTGAAGCGGCACCTCGATGCCATGCGGGACGCCCGCGAGGACGTCGAGGTGTTGAACGCCCACGACGCGGCGTTCCACCACGCCGTCGTCGCGGCCACGGGCAACGAGTCCCTGCTGACCCTCCTGGAAGGCATCTCGGGCCGCACGCTGCGTGCCCGCATCTGGCGCGGCCTGGTCGACGCCCAGGCCGCCGGCCGGACGCTCGCGGAACACGAGGCGATCTACACCGCTCTGGCCGACCACGACGCCGCCCTCAGCCAGGCGGCGGCCCTGCTGCACGTCAACAACACGGAGCGGTGGCTACGAGAGCACCTGCAGTCCACCCAGTCCCTCCCCTGAGCCCGACGCGGCGGACCGCTGGTGGCCTGTTGCCGTCGAGGACGCGGTGCGAGTCGAGAAGCGCGGCGTCGGCGGCCAGGAGACCCTCAGTGCGACTCACGGCTCACCTCGGAACCGCTGGAGCCGACGAGGAAGTCGAGGTCGGCGCCGGTGTCGGCTTGGAGGACGTGGTCGACGTAGAGCCGTTCCCAGCCGCGGCCGGGGTTGGCGTAGCCGGTGACGGTGGCCTCGTTGGGGGTGCGGCGGGCGAGTTCGTCGGCGGGTACGTCGACGTCGATGCGGCGGGCTTCGACGTCGAGGGTGATGAAGTCCCCGGTCCGTACGAGGGCGAGGGGTCCGCCGGCCGCGGCCTCCGGGGCCACGTGCAGGACCACGGTGCCGTAGGCCGTGCCGCTCATCCGGCCGTCGCAGACGCGGACCATGTCGCGCACGCCCTGTTCCAGCAGCTTCTTCGGCAGCGGCATGTTCGACACCTCGGGCATGCCCGGGTAGCCCTTGGGGCCGCAGCCGCGCAGGACGAGTACGGAACCGGCGTCCACGTCGAGCTCGGGATCGTCGATGCGGGCGCGGAAGTCCTCGATGGAGTCGAAGACGACCGCCCGGCCCCGGTGTCGGAGTAGGTGCGGGGAGGCGGCCGCGGGCTTGATGAGCGCGCCGTCGGGTGCGAGGTTGCCGCGCAGGACGGCGATGCCGCCCTCCGCGACCAGCGGCTCGGCGCGGGTGCGGATGACCTCCCCGTCCCAGATCGGGACGTCGTCGAGGGAGTCGACCAGAGGGCTGCCGGTGACGGTCAGCGCGTCGGGGTCGAGCAGGTCGCGTACTTCGCGCAGGACGGCGAGCAGGCCGCCGGCGCGGTGGAAGTCCTCCATGAGGAAGCGGCCGGCCGGCTGGAGGTCCACCAGGACCGGCACGCGGGAGCCGATGCGGTCGAAGTCGTCGAGCGTCAGATCGATGCCCAGTCGGCCGGCGATCGCCAGGAGGTGGACGACCGCGTTGGTCGAGCCGCCGACGGCGGCCAGCGCGACGATCGCGTTGTGGAAGGACGCCTTGGTCAGGAAGGTCGCGGGCCGTCGGTCCGCGCCGACCATGTCCACGGCCAGCCGGCCGGTGTGGTGCGCGGCCTCCAGCAGACGGCTGTCGGGGGCGGGGGTCCCGGCCACCCCGGGGACGACCGTGCCCAGCGCCTCGGCCACGAGCGCCATCGTCGAGGCGGTGCCCATGGTGTTGCAGTGACCGCGGCTGCGGATCATCGCCGACTCGGAGCGGGTGAACTGCTCCTGGGAGAGCGTGCCTGCGCGCACTTCCTCCGACAGCCGCCACACACCGGTGCCGCAGCCCAGCAGGCTGCCGCGGAAGGTGCCGTTGAGCATCGGTCCGCCGGGGACCACGACCGCGGGCAGGTCCACCGAGGCGGCGGCCATGAGCAGCGAAGGGATCGTCTTGTCGCAGCCGCCGAGCAGGACCACGCCGTCGACGGGATTGGCCCGCAGCATCTCCTCCGTGGCCATCGCCGCCATGTTCCGCCACAACATGGCCGTGGGCCGCACCTGCGTCTCCCCCAGCGACACCACCGGCAGGTCCAGCGGGATCCCGCCCGCCTCGTACACGCCGTTGCGCACCGAGGCCGCGACCTCGTTCAGGTGCGCGTTGCAGGGGGTCAGGTCCGAGGCGGTGTTGGCGATGGCGATCTGCGGCCGGCCGGTGAAGGCGTCCCCCGGAACACCCCGTCGCATCCATGCCCGGTGGATGTAGGCGTTGCGGTCCTGACCCTCGTACCACTGTGCGCTGCGGAGCCTCGCCATGGAACTCCTTCCAATAACCGGTACGCCGATCTAAAGTTTGGAATGTCATGAAGCATACGCAGACATATGACGGATCGGCAGGCCCCGGCGAGGACGGCGCGACAGGCGCCGACGGCGGCCGGCTGGTCGGCTCGGACCGGGTGCTCGCCGTCCTCAAGGAGCTCGCCCGGTATCCCGACGGCGCGGGCCTCGACGAGCTGACCCGCGCGATCGGCAGTCCCAAGCCGACCGTGCACCGGGCCCTCGGCGCCCTGCGCCGGGCCGGTCTGGCCGGCCAGGACGCCCGCGGCCGCTATGTGCTCGGGGACGAGTTCCTGCGCATGGCCTTCGCCCACCACGAGGCCCGGCCCGACCACGTCCGTGTCCGCCCCGTACTCGAAGCGCTGGCGCACCGGTTCGGAGAGACGGCCCACTACGCGGTTCTCGACGGCCGCGAGGTCGTCTACCGCGCCAAGGTCGATCCGCCCACCGGCGCCGTCCGGCTGACCTCGGCGATCGGCGGGCGCAACCCCGCCCACGCCACCGCCGTGGGCAAGCTGCTGCTCGCCCGGCGATCGGGCACCCGTGCGCAGGTCGAAGCGTGGGTCGGCGCCTCACCTCTGGAGCGCCGCACACCGCGGACCCTGTGCACGGCCGCCGATCTGCACCAGGAACTGCGGGCCACGGCCGAACGGGGCTACGCCTGCGACGACCAGGAGAACGAGACCGGGGTCAACTGCCTCGCCCTGCCCGTGTACGCCACCTCGCCCACGACCCCCTCCGGAGCGGTGAGCATCAGCGCGCTCGCCTACCGGACGCCCCTGGCCACCCTCGTCGACGCGCTCGACGAGATCCGCGCCCTGCTCGGCCCTCTCGGTGAGCCGCATTCCTGAAGCGCCCAGTCGCTCCCCCATCGCCCCGACCCTGGAGACAGACCCGTGTACCTCATGCGCATCGGTGCCCCCGGCGCCGAGAAGCCCGTCGCTCGCATCGACGACGAGACCTACGTCGACCTCTCCGACATCGTCACGGACTTCGACGAGGCCTTCTTCGGGTCGGGCGGCATCGACCGCGTCCGCCCCGTCGTGGCCCAGCGGGCGGAGGCGGGCCAGGTGTCCCGCTTCACCGGGGAACGCGTCGGCGCCCCCATCGCACGCCCGCATCAGATCCTGTGCATCGGGCTCAACTACCGCGACCACGCGGCCGAGAGCGGCATGGCCGTCCCCGACGAGCCGATCCTGTTCACCAAGTCGCCCAACACCCTCGTCGGCCCCCACGACGACGTGCGCATCCCGCGCGGTTCCACCAAGACCGACTGGGAGGTGGAACTCGGCATCGTCATCGGCCGGCGCACCAGCTACCTCGACTCGGTGGACGAGGCGCGCGACGCCATCGCCGGCTATGTGGTCGTCAACGACGTCAGCGAGCGCTCCTTCCAGTTGGAACGCGGCGGGCAGTGGGCCAAGGGCAAGTCCGCCGAGACCTTCAACCCCGCGGGCCCCTGGCTGGCCACCACCGACGAGATCGACGACGTCCTCGCCCTCGACATGTGGCTGGACGTCAACGGCGTGCGCCGGCAGAACGGCAACACCAAGACGATGATCTTCGACCCTTACTTCATCGTGCACTACCTCAGCCAGTTCCTCGTGCTGGAGCCCGGCGACCTGATCAACACGGGCACCCCGCCCGGTGTCGGCATGGGTCTCACCCCGCCGGTATGGCTGCAGCCGGGCGACGTCATGGAGCTGGGCATCCGTGGCCTCGGCGCCCAGCGCCAGAACGTGGTCGCGCCGCGGTGAGCAGCCGCTCCATACGTGCCTTCGTGCTGGAGGGTCCTGGCGAGTACGCCGTCCAGGACCTCCCGGCGCCGGTGGCCGGGCCCGGCGAAGTCGTCGTCGACGTGGAGCGGGTCGGCGTGTGCGGCACCGACTTGGAGTTCTTCACCGGCGCGATGGCCTACCTCCACCAAGGACACTCCTCCTACCCCATGCGGCTCGGCCACGAGTGGGCCGGCCGCGTCGCGGCGGTCGGCGACGGCGTCGACCCGGCCTGGCTCGGCCGCCGCGCCATGGGCGACACGATGCTCGGGTGCGGCACCTGCCGCCGCTGCCTGCGCGGCCACCAGCACGTGTGCGAGAAGCGGCGCGAGGTCGGCATCCGCGGGGGCCAGGCCGGTGCCCTGGCCGAGCAACTCGCCGTACCTGTCTCCTCGTTGCACTCCCTCCCCGACTCCGTCGACGCCGTACTCGGCGCCCTCGTGGAACCGGGCGGCAACGCCCTGCGCGCCGCACGGGCCGCCGCACCCCAACCCGGGGACCGCGCCCTGATCCTGGGCCCGGGGACCATCGGCCTCCTCGTCGCGATGTTCCTTGGCGCCGCCGGTGCCGAGATCCACCTCATGGGCAACACCGAAAGCTCCCTCGCCTTCGCCCGCGAACTGGGCTTCGCGCGCGTGTGGACGGAGGACTCCGTGCCGGACCTGCCGTTCGACGCGGTCGTCGACGCCTCGAACGCCGCCCATCTGCCGGAAAGAGCCCTGGAGTTGGTCGAGCCGGCCGGCCGCCTGGTGTACATCGGCCTGGCCGGCGAACCCAGCCGGATCGACACCCGCACCCTCGCTCTGAAGGACGTCACCGCGGTCGGCGTCCTGTCCGCCTCCCCCGGTCTCGACGCCACCATCCACGCCTACGCCGCCAAGACGGTCGACCCCAGACCCCTCGTCGCCGCCACCATCGGCCTCGACGAGGTCGGCCCCGTCCTCGCCGGCGAACGCCCGGCCGGCGCCGGCCCCGGCCCCAAGATCCACGTCGACCCCCGACTCGGTCGGGCAAGGACAACCCCATGAGCGAGTTCCACGGTGTCGGCGCGGTCGGCGACGTCGCCGAGAACGACGACACCGAGTGGACGCGTGTCCTCGACGTCGACGTTGGACGGAGGCATGACCAGTCTGCGCCTGTGAGCACGGCAGTTCGGCAGTAGTACCGCGGTACCGGCCGCCGCCTCCCCATTCGCTTCCCGGGTACCGGGAGCGCCGGCCTGGGTCTTGCCTCCGCCGTCCTCTTCGACGCGTTCGTCGTCCGGATGGCCCTCGTCCCGGCGGTAATGGCGTTGCTGGGCCGCCGTGTCTGGGCGCTGCCCGGATGGTTGGACCGGGTCATGCCCAACGTCGATGTCGAAGGTGAGAAGCTGCGCCAGGCACTCGAAGGCGCACAGCCGAGCAGCGGCGTCGACGGCGGTTCGGGCGATGTGCGCCCGGCAACGGCAAAAGCGCGCACGGAGCTGACGCGAAACGGCTGACGTGTCCTCGGTCGCCGCCCGCCGGTCCACTCCCGTGGGCCGGCGGGCGGTACGGGCTCGCACAGTGAAAGGCCTCCTCCGTGACCGCACCCAGCGGATCCCCGCCGACACAGCGCTCCGCGGAGCGCGCACGCCGACTCCCGGAATCCCTGACCAGTGACGCCGAGCAGCGCATGATCGTGACGATCATCAGCCGTCTGGCCTCGGCCATGTCACCGCCGGCCCCAACACCCACGTCGACGACCAGGCCCTGCAACGCCTCGGCTTCAGCATGCTCATGGAACAGCACCCCGACCTGAGCGTCGTCGGCGAGGCAACGCACGGCGCCGAAGCCGTCCGCATGACCGCCGAACTGCGCCCCGACGTCGTCCTGATGGACGTACGGATGCCCGGTATGGACGGCATCGAGGCCACCTCCCGCATCGTGGAGTCCGGGGGCCGCTCCCGCGTCCTGGTCCTGACCACCTTCGACCTCGACGAGTACGCCTCGCCGCCCTTCGCGCCGGCGCCAGCGGGTTCCTCCTCAAGGACGCCCTTCCCGACGAGCTGGTCGCCGGCATCCGGGCTGTGGCCGCCGGGGACGCCGTCATCTCCCCCGGCCTGACCCGCAAGCTCATCGACGCCTACACCAGCCATCTCCCCGGCCACACTCCTGACCAGGAACGTCGGCTGGCCGCCCTCACCGAACGTGAACGTGAGGTGCTCACCGCCGTCGCCGCCGGCCGGACCAACGCCGAGATCGCAGGCAGGCTGTCCCTCGCCGAGTCCACCGTGAAGTCCCACGTCAGCCGCATCCTCAACAAGATCGATGCCCGGGACCGGGTCCAGGCGGTGATCTTCGCGTACGACATGGGATTGGTACGTCCGACCTGAATATGCCCCCCAGCGGCGCTGGGCGAGCCGGCCCACTGGCCGCCCGGCGAACCGCCCCACCGGTCACGCCCGACCACGGCACTTCAACAAGATCGTGTTACGGGAGTTACTTCTGAGTCACCCATGCGGTCCTGTAACGTCCGGAACGGTTTGATCCGTTTCAACGCTGCCGCCCCGATGAGGACCCATGCTCGCAGACGTCGACACCCCGATCGCCGCTCTCCTGAGACGAAGATTCCGTGCTCGAACAACGGACCGGGGAGCACTGGTCCCTTGAGATTCCGGATCAACCGCTCACGCAGCGCCACCGCGTACCCGTCTCCGGAGCGCTCGGCACCCACCCCGGCGGTCCATGTCGTGGAGCCCGAGGTCGTCGAGGCACCGCTGTCGGCGCACGAGCAAGACCTCATACGCGCCTCCGTCTCGGTGGTCGAGCCGTTCGCCGCAGACATGACGGTCTACTTCTACGCGGTCCTCTTCGCCCGCTACCCCGAGGTCCGCTCCCTGTTCCCGCCGGGAATGGACACCCAGCGCGGCCGCCTGCTGCGCGCGCTGCTGCGCATCGTGGAGCTGGTCGACGACCCTGAGAGCCTGGTGCGCTTCTGCGGACACCTCGGACGCGATCACCGCAAGTTCGGCACGCTCAGTGCGCACTTCCCGGCCGTGGGCGAGTGCCTCCTCGCCTCCTTGGCCCGCTACGCCGGCCCCGCGTGGACCGCGGACATCGCCGCCGCCTGGACCAAAGCGTATGGCGCAGTCGCCGACGTCATGATCAGTGCTGCCGAGCAGGACGAGGCGATTCGGCCCGCCGTGTGGCCCGCCACGGTCGTCCACCGTGTCTCGCGGGGACACAACATCGTCGAAATCACCGTGCGTCCCCACATGCCCTACGAATACGCCGCCGGACAGTACGTAAGCGTCGAGACGCCCTGGTGGCCGAAGCTGTGGCGCTACTACTCTCCCGCCAACGCGCCCCGTGAGGACGGCACCCTCACCTTTCACGTGCGCGCGGTGGCCGGCGGCTGCGTCAGCAGCGCACTGGTGCACCAAGCCGCGGTGGGCGACGTGATTCAGCTGGGGCCCCCGCTGGGAGACATGGTTCTGGACGCCGCCACCTACAGCGACCTGCTGTGTGTGGCGGGCGGCACCGGTCTCGCCCCGATCCGCGCGCTGGTCGAAGAGGTCGCCCGTCGCGGCGAGCGCCACCGGGTCGACCTGTTCCTCGGCGCCCGAACCGGCGCCGAGCTGTACGGGGTCGACGACATGCTGCGGATGGCCCAGCGGCACCACTGGCTGACCATCAGGGGTGCGGTCTCCCAGGAGTACGTGCCCGGGATCAGGGGGTCCCTGCCGGAGGTTCTGGCCGAGTACGGACCGTGGTACCAGCACGACGTCTATCTCAGCGGGCCGGCCCCGATGGTCGTCGCCGCCACCGAGACGCTCACGCTGCGCGGCACCCCGCCCGACCGCATCCATCACGACCCGTTCGAGACGCCCGTCCTGTCCTTTCGCTGAGCCAAGCGCTTGACCATCCTGCCAGGAGAACGCCCCGTGACCTTGCCTCCGCCGCCCTTCGGATCAGCAGGTGAACACCTGCTGCAGCAGCAACTGGGCACCGCCGACCGCGCCGCCCGGTTCTACGATCAACAGGTTCGCCCCTGCCTCACACCCGAGATGCGGGACTTCATCGGCCGCCAGGCCATGGTCTTCCTGGCCACCGCCGACTCCCATGGAGAATGTGATGCCAGCTTCCGCGCCGGGCCGCCGGGATTTGTCCACGTGATCGACGACCACACGCTCGCGTACCCCGAATTCCGCGGCAACGGTGTGCTCGCCAGCGCCGGAAACATGACGGAGAATCCGCACCTCGGCATGCTCTTCGTGGATTTCACGCACCACCACGTGGGACTTCATGTCAACGGCACGGCCCGCCTCTACACCGACACGGGCCTGCGCTCCCTCCACCCCGGCCTGCCCACCGACGTCGCGCCCGGGCGAAGCCCCGAGATGTGGGTCCACCTGAGCGTCGAGGAGGCCTACATCCACTGCTCCAAGCACATACCCCACCTGGAACCGGCCCCCCGTTCCACCAGCCATGACGCCTCGCGCCCCAAGGACACGGACTATTTCACCGGGCCCCGGGACGGCGCCGGCCAAGCCCAGCGCGCACAGAGCGCCTTGCAACGGCCCAGGTGACGCGACAGAGGTGGTCACCGCATCCGCCGGGATCGATCTCTCAAACACCCGCCACAGCACCCGCCCGGCAGTTCCCGCACGGGCAGCGCACCACACCAACGCGGACCGGTGTGCGGCGGCCCCGGCGGACGCGCTGCAGCAGTGCCGAGCCGACGTACTCCACGGACCCGAGCGCCGCTCGGGGGAGGTTGCCCACACCGTTCAGCCGGATCCAGGCTCCGAGCGCCGCGCTCCCACTGCGCAGTGTCCCGGCCCAGTCACGACCGCGCAGGTGACAGAGAGCGGCCTTGCTCTCGAACAGCACCACGCCGCGCTGGTACCCGTTGCGCCGGGAGGCCGCCACCGCCCCGGCCAGCACCGCGAGGGCGTCCTCCTGGTGCCCCCGCCGCATGTGCAGGGTCGCCACGGCCGCGTCCAGAATGGCCTGCGCGGTGCCGCTCTCCCGTAATCGGCCGAGAATCCTGCGCGATTCGGAGAGGTGGGCGTACGCCTCGTCCAGGCTCCCGGCGGCCGTGAGCACCTCACCCAACCGCAGGTGCAGGAAGCCGGAGCGGCGCATCCGCTCGGCCTCGCTGACGCAGGGGTAGTCCTCCATCCGCAGCAACTGGACGAGTGCCTCCTGATGCCGACCCAGGGCACTGAGGATCTTGCCGCTGTAGTGGTGTGCCCGCACCGCCGCTCGGTGGTCCGGGACGGAAACGGGATCGCCCGCCGTGGCCAGGGCGGCCTGGAAATGGTGCAGCGCCCTCCGTAGCGCCCCCTGCACGTAGTACAAGTTGCCGTAGCAGATGTGCAGTTCGGGCCGGCGGTCGGCGCATGCGGGATCGTCCTCGCAGAGCCGACGGCACCGGTCGAGCAGCCGGTCGGCCTCCCGGTACCGGCAGATGTCGATGTGGTGCTGCGCCAGCATCAACCCGACGGCGACCTCGTCGCGGTTGCCGGCACAGGCCTGCTGAGCCGCCCGGAGCGCCTCCTGGCGGGCGGTGCGCCCTTCTTCCTGGCGTGAGTAGTACGACGCCTTCGCCACGTGCAACGGCCAGGTCGGCAGAGCGGCCGCCACCGCCAGCGGCAGGCTGCGGTCGATGACGGAGATCAGGTCGAACTCGCCGAACCGATCACCGTGCTCGCCTGCGCTGACCGACACCTGGACGAGCCCGGTCAGAAAGCGCGAGAGCGTCAGGCCGTCCACCTCGATGCCGTACCGCACCACATTGTCCAGGGCGTTGACGGCCTCCTGGAGCTCATCGTCCGCCACGTCGCGGTCGGCAGCCACCCGCTCCAGGGCGATGCCGAACGACCGCAGCACGGTGGTGCGCCACACCTCCGGCTGCTCACCGCAGTAACCGCGCCGCGACATCACACAGTCACCGCCGCGGTACGTCCGGGCGTGGCTTGGTGTACTCGTACAGCAGACTGTGGATGGAGTACAGCTGGTTGAGCCGGGACGCCTGGATGAGCTCCAGGTCGTGTCCGCCGCGCAGCGTGCGGCGCAGCTCGCTGTCCGCCAGCCCGCTGAGGTCCATCAACTCGCCCGTCCCCACCCGGTCTCCGCGACGTCTGGCGCAGAACGCCGCCATCAGTCGGTGCGCCGGTTCCGCGCCGACGCTCAGGTCGAACTCCGCCAGCGAGCGGTCGAACAGATGGTTCTTGATGTGCACCGCCAGCTGTTCACCTCCGTCCGGGGCCCGGCGCTCCAGCGCGGTGAGCTCGTCCACCACGTCGGGCAGTGGCATCCGGGTCGAGAGGTAGCGCCGGATCGCCAGCCGCATCAGGTACGGATTGCCCTCGGTGATCCGCACCACCGGGGTGTAGGTGGTCCCGGGAGCCTCGGCGAACTCCGGGTCGCCTGCTCCTACATGCCGGATGAGGGCGATCGCCGCCTCCGCGCCGAGGCCGGTGACCGGATGCTCCTTGATCCCGTGGTCCGGATCGTGGACCACGCTGCGACTGGTGACCATGAGCTTGTGCGGCCGGACGAAACCGGCCCGGCGCAGCCCTTCGACCATGGCCGTGGCCTGACTCGCCACCTCCAGGTTGTCCACCACCGCCAGTACCCGCCCGGTGTCGCCGGCCGCCCGTAAGGCCGTCCGCAGCTCCGTCTCCCACCCCCTGCGGTCCGGGCCGAGCGGCACCCCGAGCTGCTCGGCGAGGTCGAACAGGGCTTCTCGCAGACCGGATTCGTGCACATCGCCGCGGACCGTGGTCCACAGGATGTGGCGGAAGACCCCTTCCTGGGCGATTCGGCGGGCGGCCTCGTAGGCCCGAGTCGTCTTGCCCACGCCGCCCGCGCCGCGCACGTTGACCACCCAGGGACCGGTCGGGCCCGCCAGATCGGCGAGCAACTGCTCGACGGCCGGCCCGATCCCGAACAGGCCGTTCTGCTCGTGATCCACCCCGGCCCGGCTGTGCCAGTCGGGCACAGCGGTGGGTACGGTGGCCCTTGCCGGTGCGTCGGCCACGGATGCTTCGGTGTGGCCCGCAGGCAGGGGCAGCAGTCGCTTCAGCGCCGTGTAGGAACGGTGCTGCGGTGAGTCCGGGCGGATGATGGTGAAGTGGTCGCCCGGTAGAACTCCCGCGTCCGGGAAGACACTGCGTGCCGAGACCGCAGTGACTACACCGTCGGTCTCCCCGGCGAAGACGGTGATCGCAATGGGGCAGGACTGCGGCGTCACGGATGGGGCGTGCACCACGCGGGTGAGGACCGCCCGCTGCGCCTCAGCCACCATGCCGTCGAGCGGCCGCAGTTGGCGCTCCTGCGGGTGCCGGCGGAAGAACTTGCGGCGCAGTGAGAGCGCGAGCTCGGAGCCGGAGTTCGGACAGGCGAACATCACGATCCGGACGATCCGGGTGAGTTCGGCGCCCCGGCCCTCGGCCAGCATGCGTGCCAGGTAGCGCTGGACCACCAGTCCACCCTGGCTGTGCGATACCAGAACCAGCCGCCGATGGCTCGCCGCTTCGACTTCGAGGAAACCCCGCAGGCTGTCCGCTGCATCGTCGAAGGACGGGATGCGGCGCAGCGGGTTGAACGAGGCGATCGGCGAGGCGTAGCCGAACGGAAGCGTCTCGATGTGCGCCAGATCGCGGTCCCGCGCGATCAGTTTCTCGAAGGCGGACCAGGTCTGCTGCGAGGAGAAGAGACCATGAACGAGGACGACCCCCACCTTCTCCACAGGAACCCGTATCCCCCACTGTTCGCGTTGGTCTGGCATTCCAGGCGCCAGGCTACGACAGGACGCGTCGGGGCGTCCCGCGGTTCCCGGCAGCGGCTTACGCCGCCCCTCCGGAATGAAGGCCACCAGCCTCGGCGGCGGAATGACGGTGGCTGTGGATGCTACGCCAGGGCCCCCTCGTGCATTCGCTCCTATCGTGGAATGGCACAGCGATGATCGGCGCGGAGGCAGGCAGGCATGTGGGAACCGCGGATCGACTATGCGGCGGTCTTCCGGGCCCTGCCCGGCATGGTGGCGCTGCTCACCCCCGACCTGGTGTACGCCGAGGCCAACGAGGACTTCCTGCGGCTGACCGGGCGCACCCGCGAGCAGCTGCTGGGCCGCTACATCTTCGACGTCTTTCCCGAGAACCCCAATGAGCCGGCCGCGGCCGGCATGCGGGAGACCGAGGCGTCGATGCTGCGCGTGGTGGCCACCGGCGAGCGCGACACGATGGCCCTGCTGCGCTACGACATCGAGGATCCCACGCGTCCCGGCCATTGGCAGGAGCATTTCTGGAGCCCGGTCAACGCCCCTGTCCTCGCCCCGGACGGGCGGGTCGCGCTGATTGTGCACCGGGTGGAGGAGGTCACCGATCTCATCCACGTCTTCGGCGGCCCGGGCGGCGACAGCCGGGCCCGCGTGCTGGAGGCCGAGCTGTACACCCGCGCCCGCGAACTGCAGGAGGTCAACGACCGCCTGCGCACGGCGCACGCCCACGAACGCGAGGTCGCCCTGGCCCTGCAGGCGGCGATGCTGCCGCCGCCCGGCCCGACCGGCCCGCACGGGGCGGCCGTGCGTTATCGGCCCGCCATCGGCGCCCTGAACGTGTGCGGTGACTGGTACGACCTGGTCGACCTGCCCGACGGCCACCTCGCGGTTGCTGTGGGCGACGTCGTCGGCCACGGCCTGGCGGCCGCCTGCGCCATGGGACAGCTGCGCAGCGCCCTGAGCGCCGCCTGCCGTGTCGCCGAGGGCCCGGCCCAGGCCCTGGACGCCCTCGGTCTGTACGCCCGGTCCGTCCAGGGCGCCGAGTCGACCACCGCCGTGACGATCTTCATCGACTGGGTCGACCACACCATCGCCTACAGCTGCGCAGGTCACCCTCCACCCGCCCTGCTCCATCCCGACGGCACCGTGGTCTTCCTCGACCAGGCCACCGACCCGCCCCTCGGCGCCCGGCCCGAACACATCCCCCGCGTCCAGGCCCGCACGCCCTTCACCGAAGGCGCGACCCTGGTCCTGTACACCGACGGCCTGATCGAACGCCGCGACGAGGACATCGACGCCGGCCTGGACCGCCTCGCAGGCTCCCTCAGCCGCCACCGGCACACCGACGCCGAGGCCATGGCCGACGCGCTCCTGTCCGATCTTCTCCCGCGCACCGGCAACACCGATGACACCGCCCTGATCGTCCTGCCCCTGTGAGCAGACGTGGCCGATTCTTTCGAGGAGCCGGCTTCCTTGTGACGCCATACGTCTTGACGGGGCCATGGACCGTTCCTACTGTTCCGGCGACGTAACGATCGGTGCAATCCTCGAAACATTTCGAAGACGCGTGAGCCTCCGTGCCCCTGACGACCGACCGAGAGGACTCCCTCATGTCATGGTCCCACCAAGATCACAGTCGCCGCGAGGCCCTGCGGACCGCCTCCGGCCTGATCGTGGCGGGCTCGGTATCCCTCACGAGCGCCTCCCCGTCCCACGCCGCCGCGTTACCGCCGATGGCGGCCCAGGACCCCCTGCTCGCCGCCGCGAACTACACCAACCCGGTGATCTGGCAGGACTTCGCGGACATCGACATCATCCGCGTCGGCGACACCTATTACTACTCGGCCTCGACGATGCACTACTCCCCCGGGGCACCCATCCTCCGCAGTCACGACCTCGTCAACTGGGAGTTCGCCGGCCACTCGGTGCCGGTCCTGGACTTCGGGTCCAAATACGACCTCAACGGCGGGCGCGGCTACGTCAGGGGTGTCTGGGCGTCCTCCCTCGCGTACCGCCCGGCCAACCGGACGTTCTACTGGCTGGGACAGATCGACTTCGCCCGGACGTACATCTACACCGCCGCCTCCGTCGAGGGCCCCTGGACCAGACACACCACCCTCGACAACGTCTACTACGACGCGGGGCTGCTCGTCGACGACAACGACACGATGTACGTCGCGTACGGCAACAGCACCATCCACGTCGCCCAGCTCTCCGCCGACGCACGCACCCAGGTCCGCAGCCGGCAGGTGTTCACCACCCCGTCGAACGTCGGCACCCTGGAAGGCTCCCGCTTCTACAAGAGGAACGGGAACTACTACATCTTCCTCACCCGCCCGGCCAACGGCCAGTACATCCTGAAGTCGACGAGCGGCCCCTTCGGGCCGTACACCATGCGGCAGGTCCTGCTCGACCTGGGCGGTCCGATCTCCGGCGGCGGCGTCCCGCACCAGGGCGGGCTCGTGCAGACCCAGAACGGCGCCTGGTACTACATGGCCTTCGTCGACGCGTACCCCGGCGGCCGGGTCCCCGTCCTGGCACCGATCAGCTGGACGTCGGACGGCTGGCCCGTCATACAGCTCGTCAACAACGCCTGGGGCGCCTCCTACCCCGCCCCGGCCCTTCCGGCGCCGCCCCGTCAGGTCACGCCCCTCACCGGCGTCGACACCTTCGACGGGACCACCCTCAAGCCCAAATGGGAGTGGAACCACAACCCCGACAACACCAAGTGGTCGGTCAACAACGGGCTGCGCCTGCAGACCGCGACGGTGACCAATGACCTGTACTCCGCCCGCAACACCCTGACCCACCGCATACAGGGCCCCACCTCCACCGCCACCGTCGAACTCGACCACTCGGCGATGCGGGACGGCGACCGGGCCGGACTCGCCGTCCTGCGCGACTCCTCCGCATGGATCGGGATCAAGCGCGACGGCGGCTCGACCAGGGTGGTGATGGTCAACGGCCTCACCATGGACAGCAACTGGAACACCACTGGCACCGGCAGCGAGGCGGCGAGCGCCAACGTCTCGGGCGGCCGCATCTGGCTGCGCGTCAACGCCGACATCCGCCCCGGCAGTGGTCGCCAGGCACGCTTCTCCTACAGCACGAACGGCACCGGCTTCACGTCTCTGGGGCCCGCCTTCACCCTGGGCAACAACTGGACGTTCTTCATGGGCCATCGGTTCGCCATCTTCAATCACGCCACCCAGGCGCTCGGCGGCGCCGTGAACGTGAGGCGCTTCGAGCTGGCGGCACCATGAGGTGACCGACGCTCCCCCCGGTCACAGGCTGCCGGACGTGTCGCTCAGGTGGTGGAAGCGGGACCGGGCGGCAGGTGGACCGTCATGATCAGGCTGCAGGTTCCGGTACCGGAGCCGCGGTAGGTGTGAGGGGCGTCGCCGTCGAAAGTGGCGGTCTGGCCGGCTTCCAGGGTGTGTTCGGTGCCGTCGACGATCAGAGTCATCCGGCCGGAGGTGACGCTGACGGTCTCCACGACTCCGGCCTGGTGGGGGTGGCTGGGGTATTCCTCGTCCGGTTCCAGTCGCCAGCGCCAGACCTCGACAGGGGCCGGACCTGAGGTCGTCAGCATGAGCCGGGCCTCGCTGCCCCGGTCGCCGGTCCACAGGGGTGCCACGGCGTCGGCGGCCACGACGCGGACGCGGCCCTCGGGCGGTCCCTGCATCAGGGCGGACACCGAGATGCCGAGGGTGTCGGCCAGTCGGACCAGGGTGGCCAGGTTGGGGTTGCCCTGGGCTTTCTCCAATGCCACCAGGGCTCCCTTGCTGACCTGGGCGCGCCGGCTGAGTTCCTCCAGGGACAGGCCCGCGCGGGTGCGGGCCGCCCGGACGTTGTGCGCGACCGTCCGCAGGGCTGCGCCTGTCTCGACCATCTGATCTCCATCCTCGCCACTGACCACCACAATGCACCGCGCGGTCGTTCGGTTGACACGGACCGGTCGTTACGTTGTACGGTGCGGTCGTTCCAATGATAGTAAGGGATGTACTGTGATCGCTCTGCTGCTGGCCCTGGGCAGCTCACTCGCCTATGGATGCGCCGACTTCCTCGGCGGCCTCGGCGCCCGTAAGGCTCATGTGCTGCGTACGGTGATGATCGCGGCCCCGGCCTCTCTCGCGGTCGAGCTGTTGCTGTGGCCGGTGCTCGGCGCCTCGTTCAGCGCCGGCGCCCTTGGCTGGGGTGCCGTGTCCGGGGTCGCCTCCGCCGCCGCGTTCGCCCTGCTCTACCGCACGCTGGCCATCGGTCCGATGAACGTGCTGTCGCCCGTGACCGCGCTGGTGTCCGCCATGCTGCCGGTCGGTGTGGGCCTGTTGCAGGGCGAGCACCTGGCCGCCGCCGGACTGGTGGGTCTGCCGCTCGCGCTGGTGTCGGTCGTACTGGTCAGCGCCGGACACGGCGCCGGGTCGGCGCGCCCCTCCCGTACGGCGCTGCTGCTGGCCCTCGGCGCGGGCGCCGCCATCGCCCTCCAACTGATCTTCCTGCACCAAGCGCCGTCCGACAGCGGCGTGGCGCCGCTGATCGTGGGCCGGGCGGTCTCCTCGGCCGTCACCCTGGCCGCGGCGGGGGTGATGTACCGCAGGCTGGGCTCGGAGCGGCCCGCGTACGCGATGTCCGCAGCCGCGGGGGTGCTGGACTCCGTGGCGAACCTGCTGTTCCTGCTCGCCGCCCGCAGCGGGGACCTCGCCGTCGTCGCCGTGACGGTCGCCCTCTACCCGGCCGGCACGGTCCTGCTCGCCCGCACTGTGCTCGCCGAACGCATCCACCGCGGCCAGCTCGTCGGCCTGGGCACGGCCGCCGTCGCCGTCAGCCTCCTCGCCCTGACCTGAGCAGCCCCGGAGCCCACCCCACAGCCGACGACGCAAGGAGACCAGCATGTTCATCCAGCCCTGGGACGCCTGCCTCGACGAAGCCGAATGGCAAACCTGGATCGCCGAAGGCCACGACTTCGGTCCCTGGCGCGCCAAGGCCGGCACTCCGCCCACCGACGGCGTCCCCACCAGCTACTACGCAGCCGTCCAGTTCACCTGCCGCGCCCATGTCGTCGACGCCCCCGAGGCCAAGGCCGAGCTGCTGCGCCGCCGGCTCGCCCAGTTCCAGCCCGACGGCGATCACGCCCCCGTGGCCGTCGACCGGCCGCCCTACGGCCGGATGCTGCCCGGCATCCGCGGCCCGCGCCTGGAGGCGACCGACGTACTGGCCAAGTTCAAGTACGACGACCACAAGCCCGTCGAGCACCGCACCGCCGTCGCCGTCCACCTCACGACACGCGGTCAGGGCCTCGACATGTCCACCGCACGCCGGCAGCGCCGTCGCCTGGACCGCAACGGCACCTGAAAGCCTGACCCCCTCCCCCGCCGCACACCCCCGGACGCAGGAAACGGAAACCCCGACCATGCCCGCCTTCCGCATCACCCCCGCCGTCGCGGACGCCTTCCCCGACACCCTCATCGCCCTGGTGACCGCCACCGGCCTGGGCGGCCGTGAGCCCTGGCCCCAAACCTCCGCAACTCTGGAGGGCCTTGAGCAGCAGCTCGCCGACGGCACCTGGCAGCCGGCCGACGAGACCGACCCCCGCATCGAGGCGTGGCACACCGCCTACCGCTCCTTCGGCACCAACCCCCGGCGTATCCGCCCCAGCGTCGACGCGCTCGGCCGCCGCCTCGCCAAGAAGGGAACGCTGCCGCGCATCAACCCGGCCGTCGACTCCTACAACGCCGTCTCCGTCCGTCACGGCCTGCCCGCCGGCGCCTTCGACCTGGATCACGTCACCGGCGACGTCGACATCCGATACGCCGACGGCACCGAGTCCTTCACCCCCCTCGGCGAACCCGACACCGTGGAAAACCCCAAGCCCGGCGAGATCATCTACGCCGACGCCGACACCGTCCTGACCCGCCACTGGAACCACCGCGACGCCCACCGCACCCGCGTCACCGAGGACTCCACACACGTCGCCTTCGCCCTCGAAACCCTCCACGCCACCCGCGACGGCGGCCTCCTCAAGGTCGCGGCGGAGGAACTGCAGCGCCTGCTCGCCCCGCACACGGCGCAGACCGCCGTGCACTACCTCAGCCCGGCACACCCCCGGGCCACCACGTGAGCTGCTTGCAGAGCCGCTGGTCAGGTGACTCGCACTCCGGCCGACGGATGCCAGCCCAGCCTGCGGGACACGGCCAGGCCGGAGGCGATGACCGCCGGCCGTATCGCGCGTAGGTCGACCGACCCGGCGCCTACGACGACCGACAGGGCCGCGACGACTTCGCCGTCGGCGTCGAGGACACGGGTGGCCACCGAATCGACCCCCGGTGTTGTTTCCTGACGGACGACGGCCACGCCGGTCTCGCGGCACTCGGCCAGCATGGTGCGCAGCCGCGCCGGATCGGTGACGGTGCGCTCGGTGTACGCCGGCAGGCCCTGCGCCATGACCTGCTCCATCAGCTCCGGGCCGCCGTGGGCGAGCAGCACCTTGCCCACGCCGGAAGTGTGCAGCGGCAGCCTCCCGCCGAGCCTCGATACGACATCCACCGCGTTGCACGCCGACAGCCGCTCGACCAACACCGCCTCGGTGCCCTCCAGTACCGCCAGCTGGACGTGCTGGCGCAGCGCGGTGTGCAGGTCGTCCATGAACGGCAGTGCCACGGTGCGCAACAGAACGCTCAGCGGCGCCAGCGTGCCCAGCCGCCACAGCCGGATGCCCACGGTGAACGCGCCGTCCGGTGCGCGATCCAGCGCCCCGGCCTCGACGAGTTCCAGCGCCAGCCGGCGCACCGTGGCATGAGCCAGGCCGGTCTCCCGGGTCAGGTCGGCGAGGGTGAGCCGGGACCGACCGGGCCGGAACGCGAAGAGCACCTCGAACAGCCGCGAACCCACGCTCCGGCCAGGCTGACTCGTACGGGGCATCAGGCCTCCATGCTGGTTCCGACCGGGACCTCGACCGTCACGCCGTGGCGCGGCATGGTGACGCCGCGGCGGCCGCGCACGAGGTGGGTCTCCTGGTCAGCGTCGGCGGGGGCTCGACGACCGGTCTGGCGAAGGCGGTCGCGCTGACCACCGGGCTCCCGATCGTGGCCGAGCCGACGACGTACGCGGGGTCGGAGGCCACCAGCGTCTGGGGGCTGACCGAGGGGGTTCGCAAGACCACCGGAGTGGACGCGCGGGTTCTGCCACGTTCGATCGAGTACGACGCGACATTGACCCTGTCGTTGCCGGTGGCGATGAGTGTCGCGTCAGGACTGAACGCTCTCGCCCACTGTGTGGACTCCATGTGGGCGCCGCGCACCGATCCGGTGGACCGGGCACTGGCGGGCGAGGGCATCCGGGCGTTGGCGGCCGGGCTGCCGGCGGTGGTGGCCGACCCGGCCGGATCGGAGGGCCGCGAGCAGGTCCTGTACGGGGCCTACCTGTCGGCCGTGGCGTTCTCCTCGGCGGGTTCGGGGCTGCATCACAAGATCTGTCATGTGCTGGGAGGCGCGTACGACCTGCCGCACGCCCAGAAGCACGCGGTCGTACTGCCGTATGTGCTGGCTTTCAACGCGCCCGCCGCTCCCGAGGCCGAGCGCCGCATCGCGGAGGCGTTCGGCGCCGCGTCGGCCCTGGAGGGCCTGCATGGGCTGCGGCGTGCTGTCGATGCGCCCAGGGCGCTGCGGGACCACGGGCTCGACGAGGCCGCCGTCGATGATGCCGTGCGCGCGATCCTCGAGGTGGTCCCGGCGAACAACCCGCGCGCTGTGACCTCCCGCGGTCTGCGGCGGCTACTGCGAGCGGCCTGGCAGGGGGCGGACCCGTTGACGGTGGCTGACGAGGAGAACTGAGCGACGAGTTCTTCCGTCGGGCGGAATTCGACTGGAGCGCACAAGTCCGGATCCGGTCGAATCCTCCGCACTTCTTCTGGACGCGCGCAAAGGAGTGATCATGTCCGCTGGTTCGACCCCGCTGATTTTCGTTCACGGCTACTGGCACGGGTCCTGGTGCTGGAGTGAGGTCATCGCCCACGTGGCGGCCATGGGCCGCCCGGCGGTCGCGGTGGACATGGCCGGACACGGGCTCCGTGCCGCCAGACCGCGGTGTCTCACCAGACCTCCTGGGACATTGCTGGGTTCCCTCCTGATCAGACGGGCTGGACGCGCAGGGGCAGGGACGCCCACGAGCGCAGGGTGTTGTTGGGGTGGCGGTGCGGGGTGCCGGTGAGTTCGATGCGCTCAATGCGGCGGGCCAGGGCGGTCAGTATCGCCTCGGCCTCCAGTCGGGCCACGTGCTGGCCGATGCACTGGTGGATGCCCATACCGAAGCCGACGTGGCCCGAGGGGTCGCGGGTCAGGTCGAAGCGGTCGGGGTCGTGCCAGCGGTCCGGGTCGCGGTTGGCCGCGCCGAGAAACATGAGGATTTTCGTGCCCGCCGGGACGGCCGTACCGGCGATCGTCACCTCGGTCGTGGCGGTACGGAAGAAGGTCTGCACCGGTGACTGCCAGCGGACCGCCTCGTCGAACGCGGCCCGCGCCAACTCCGGGCGTTTCCTCAGCCGTTGCCATTCCTCGGGGTGGGTGGCGAAGGCGTACAGGCAGGCCGCCAGGCCGTGCACGGTGGTGTCGACGCCTGCGGTGAGCAGGGAGCGCACCACCAACGGCGCCTGCTCGTACGTCAGATCGCCCCGGTCGGCGGCCGCCCAGATCTGCGCGCCGAAGCCGTCCTCGCTCAACGCCTCCCGGACGCACTGGGCGTTCACCCATGCCGACAGCGCGGCCACCCGGTGCGCGTCCGCCGCGACGAGGTCGTTGCGCGGACCGAAAGCGTTGAAGGCCATGTTGCCGTACGGCAGCAGGTTCTCGCGTCCGTCCGGCCCGAGGCCCACCGCATCCGGAAAGGCCCGCAGCGGGAACGCCTCCGCCAGCGCGGTGAAGGCGTCGAACTCAGCTCCCTCGGCGAGGACTTGCTCGACGAGTTCCTCGGCCACAGCGTGCCACTTCTCGCGCAGGCGACGCAGTGCCGGCGGGGCCAGGATCTCCCGCAGCACCCGGCGTGGGGCGTCATGCCGGGGCGGGTCGGCCTCCAGCAGAAGGCTCGGCGGACGCCACGGCTTCTCGTGCCGGAAGTTGGCCAGGCCAACGCCCGATCCCGACTCGAAGTGCTGCCAGTCCACCAGGGCGGCGTGCACCTGCTCGTAGCGGGCCAGGGCATGGACGTCGTAGCGCGAGAGGTACACGACCGGACCGGCCTCGCGCAAAGCCTGGTGCAGCGGTTCGGGGTCCAGGAGGACGTCGTGGGCGAAGGGGTCGGCATCGCTCACGGGCGGCAGGACGGCACGCTCCAGTGCCTCGGTCATGGCGGCTCCTTAAGGCATGTGAAGAGGTCTCAGAGGTCGAGGACCAGGCGGTCGCCGCATGAGCGCGACACACAGAGGAACATGCAGTCGTTCGCGGCCCGTTCGTGGTCGGCGAGGATCGAGTCCCGGTGGTCCGGCTGTCCCTCCAGCACCGGTGTCAGACACGTGCCGCAGGTGCCCTGCTCGCAGGAGGACAGCACATCGGCGCCGGCGCGACGCACCGCCTCCAGCACGGACAGGTCCGGGGTGACGGTGACCGTGCGTCCTGTACGGCTCAGTTCGACCTCGAAGGCGGTGTCGCGCAGCGGCGCGGTCCGCGCGGCGGCGGTGAAGCGTTCGGTGCGCAGGGCGTACGGCGGCCAGGCGGCGCAGGCGGCTTCGACGGCGGTGAGCAGCGGGGCGGGGCCGCAGCAGTACGTCTGGGTGTCGGGTCGCGGTGTGCCCAGCCAGGACGCCAGGTCCAGCAGTCCGAGTTCGTCCTGCGGGGCGATGTGCACCTTCTCGCCGTAGGTGGCCGTCAGCTCCTCGCGAAAGGCCATCGACGACCGCGTACGGCCGCCGTACAGCAACTGCCAGTCCGCGCCGATCAGTTCGGCCTGGTGCACCATGGGCAGCAGCGGGGTGATGCCGATGCCGCCCGCGATGAACAGGTACTTCTCCGACGGCACGAGAGGGAAGTGGTTGCGGGGGCCGCCGACCCCGACGCGGTCCCCCGGACGCAACTGGTCGTGCACATAGGCGGATCCTCCCCGTCCCGCGGGCTCCCGCAGCACGGCGATCCGGTAGGTGTGCGCGTCCCATCGGTCGCCGCACAGGGAGTACTGCCGGGTCGTCCCGTCCGCCAGTATCAGGTCGATGTGGGAACCGGGCGTCCAGTCCGGCAGCCGGGCACCGTCCGGGTGGGCGAGGGTGAGGGACACGACGCCCTCGGCGGCCCGCTCCTTGGCGGTGACCGTCAGAGTCGCCGCGTTCGCCGCGCTCCTCGGCGCCGGCAGTTCCACGCTGTTCACGACCACGTCGTCGCTCCCGTCTATGGCTTGCCAGGCAGGATGCGCGGCCGGGGCATACCGCCGCGACGGCGTTCTCATTCAGTGAGAGACGAACTTCCACCGGCACCCAGCGCACGGGACACACCGCGTGCCGCCGTCCGCACCACGGGCACGACGGACGAGGCCCCCGCCTCGTTGGGAACGATCACCGCCAGCGCGGCCACCACCTCACCGCGCGCGTCGCGCACCGGCGCCGCGACGCCCAGGGCGTCCGGGTGCACGTATCCCGGGCAGTACGCGTACCCCTGCCGACGGACCTCGGCCAGCACGGCCCGCAGCCGGGCGGCGGTGGCCGGAGTGTTCGGGGTGTAGCGCTCCAGGGGCTCGTCGAGCACCCGCTCCCGCAGGTCGGCGGGGCCGTGGGCGAGGAGGACCAGGCCGCTGGAGGAGGCGTGCAGGGGAAGGCGCCCCGCGATGCGCGTGTAGTTGATGACCGCGCCCGGTGCCGTCAGCCGCTCCAGGAACAGCACCTCGTCGCCGTCCAGCACGCCGAGCTGCACGTGGTGGCCGACGACGTCGTGGACGCCCTCCATGAACGGCATCGCCGCGTTGCGCAGCGACAGGGAGGGCGAGGCCCGGGTGGCCAGCTCCCACAGGCGCATGCCCACCCGGACCCGGCGGTCGGCGTCCCGGGTCAGGAACCCGTAGGAGACCAGCTCGGCCACCAGCCGCGACCCGGTCGCCACGTGCAGCCCCGTGCGCCGCGAGATCTCCGAGACGGTCAGGGCCGACTCCTCCGGCGTGAACGCCTCGAAGATCCGCACGACCCGCGCCAGAACCGACTCGCCGTTCTGTGTCCTCACCTGGCCATCATCGGATTCCTTTCTGGCAGGTCAAGAGGGGCACCCCGTCCGCTCGGGTGCCCCCGGTCCGGGCGCGATGCCAGACCGCGGCGAACCGGAGCCGCTCGACGACCTTGCCGCCCTCGCGCCGGGTGAAGGTGGCCGACCGCTTGCCCAGCTGGGTGCCGCGTACGACCACGTTCCAGCCGGGACGGATGTCGGCAGCGGCCTGCAGCAGGTTGCTGTCGGGCTGGTGATGCTCACCAGGATCTCGTCCTTGGCGTACGGGTCGGGCTCGTCATCGGCGAGCAGCCGCGTGAACAGGTACTCCTCGACCATCTGCCCTCTGTGGTGGCGGGCGACGGTGCAGACGTTGACCCCTTCGAGGTTGTAGTGGCCGATGGTCGCGGTCCAGTCGCCCTGCACGACGTTGGGGTAGTGCTGCACGATCCGGGCCTCGGGGTATTCGACGAGGATGTCCTTCATCGCGGCGATGTGAGCGTCGACCGTCGGTCGCCTTCCCGTACATCTCCACGTAGACATCGGACGCGTGGTAATACGCCTGCATGTCCCACCTGCGGTTGTTCCACGCCACGAAGTCCGCGATGTGGAAGTGGGCGAAGTCCCGCTCCAGCAGTGCCACGAAGCGGCGGTGCAGCCGCGCGTCACCGTCGTCGTTCATCGCCCCGTGGGCGCGGGCACCGTCGTAGTGGCGCTGGGCCAGCAACAGCAGAGTGAGCAGCAGGTGCCGCTGGACCTCCACGCTCAGCGCGTCCTGCGGGCGCTGTGCCTCGGCTGCCAGGCTGTCGACGAGCCGGTCCATGCGCGCAGCGTCCTCGACCGGCATGCTCACCGGCGCCCCGTAGCGCCCGACGAGCCACACCGGGTTCACCTGCGCCGCGGACCCCTCGTACAGCAGGTCGTCGCCGAAGCTGATGACCGCGCCGTCGATGTCGCTCATGTGCTCGCACCGGTACACCTGGCCACGGCCGACAAGGGTCAGCGTCGGAGAGCCCACCTCCGTGGGCTTCCCGTCGATGACCTGACGACCGGCGCCGGACCGGATCCAGTACAGGGTGTGGAAGTCCTGGCGCTGCTCCAGCCGACAGCCGGTCTCGTCGTCGGGCACCCCTGATCGGATCCTCACCACGTCGAGGGGCCGCCCACCCTCCGGAAGGCCGCGCACCGGCAGGTCACGCGAGTCGCCCACATTCTGGCGCGCGACACGCCTGTCATGTGAGGAGCCACGACTACTCCTGCACAGACACATCGCCCACCGCCGACAGGGCCCGTACGGCCCGGGCCACGTCCGTACGGAGGTCGTCGAGGTCGTGGTCAGGGCCGAGGACCATCCGCCGCAGCTGGGGCATGCCGATGCTCCAGCTCGCCAGGGCGAGCGTGAAGAACACACGCGTGCGAGCGTCACCGCCCGGACCGGTGGACGCTGCGGCGTCGATCTTGTCCTGGTAGTGGCGGGTGCGGGCCTCTTCGGCAGGGACGGGCTCGTCGCCGATCTCGAGGGCCTCCCACATGACCAGGCGCAGGGCCTCGGGGTGGGCGCGGTGGTAGTCGAAGAGGCGCTCGGCATAGCCGGGCAGATCGTCGCTCGGCGGGACGGCCTCGGCCAGGCCGGCCAGGGCGCGTTCGAGAACGACGGCGAAGAGCTTGCTCTTGTCACCGAAGTAGTCATAGATCGCGCGCTTGTTGGCCTTGGCCCGGGCGGCGATACGGTCCACCCGGGCACCGGCGACGCCGTGCGCGGCGAACTCCGCGGTCGCCGCCGCGAGAATGCGTTCTTTGGTCGCCGTGGAGTCGTATGCCATGCATCCGATGGTAACGAACTGGTTCGTTTGACGATTCCAAGGTCCGTATGTCAGCCTCGAAAGCGAACCATCCAGTTCGTTCGGTTGGAGTCGATTGATGTCCCGCAAGCTGCCTCTACTGATGGCGCTGGCCTGTGGTGTCGGTGTCGCGAACGTCTACTTCCCGCAGGCCCTCACTCCGCTCATCGCCGACGGCCTGGGTGTCACCCCGGCCACGGCGGCGATCGTGGCGACGGTGACCCAGCTCGGCTACGCCGCCGGAATCTTTCTGCTGGTGCCACTCGGCGACCGCCTCCCCCGCCGTCCACTGATCGCCGGGCTGCTCGCGGTGACCGGCGTCGCCCTCCTGGCAGCCGGTCTCGCCCCGGCCACCGGCCTGCTGCTCGCGGCCGGTGCCGTGGTGGGTGCGGCGACCGTGGTACCGCAGTTGCTGCTGCCCATGGCGGCGGGTCTGGTCGAGCCCGATCGGCGCGGCAGCGTGATCGGCACTCTGCAGGCGGGCCTGATCGGCGGCATCCTGCTGGCCCGCACCTTCGGCGGCGTGCTGGGTGAGCACCTGGGCTGGCGTGCTCCGTACCTCGTCGCCGCCGCGCTGACCGCGCTGCTCGCCGTCGTCCTCGGCCTCGCCCTGCCCGGCAACACCCCGGCCGTGCACGACCGCTATCCGACCCTGCTCGCCGACACCCTGCGGATGCTGCGCACCGAGAAGGAGCTGCAGCGCTCCGCGCTCTTCCAGGTCACCGTCTTCGGCGGGTTCAGCGCCGCCTGGACCGCACTGGCCCTCCTCGTGACCGGCCCCCGGTACGACATGGGCACCCAGGCCGTGGGATTGCTGGCCCTGATCGGCGCGGGCAGCATGTTCTGCGCGCCCGCGGCCGGACGCTGGGTGGACCGGCTCGGTGCCGACCGGGTGAACCTGTGGTGCATCCTGGCCGCCCTCGCCGCGGCGGCGGTGCTCACCGCGGGCTCGCTGGGCGGAGTGGTGGGGCTCGTGGCACTGGCCGCCGGACTGCTCCTGCTGGACGTGGCGGTGCAGTGCGGCCAGGTCGCCAACCAGGCCCGTATCTTCGCCCTGCGGCCCGAGGCCCGCAGTCGTCTGAACACCGGCTACATGACCTGCGCGTTTCTCGGCGGCAGTGCCGGGTCGTGGCTCGGCGCCCGCGCCTACGTCCAGCTGGGCTGGGGGGCGGTCTGCGCGCTCATCGCTCTGTCCGCACTCCTCGCCCTCGCCGCGTACCTGGTCGGCCGCCGCAGGCGGCACGACGACCGGGACGCCCGGCCCCAGCCGGTCGGTGCGGCGCGGTGAACACCGTCAGCACCGACCCATCCCACGCCGAGGCGTACTTCAACCGCGCCGCCGTCCAGGCCCAGCTCGCCGACCACTGAGTCGGACATCCCAACGCCTCCGTCACGCGCCGAGGTCAGCAACGGCCTCGGCGCCGGCACCGGCACCGGCATCCGGGCATGCGGTCCCGTCGGCTCGGGGAGGGCTCGCAGCGCCCTGGCCGGCGGCCATGCGGCGGTTCGCTTCGCCGAGGCCGTCGGCGAGCGCCCGCACCTGTTCGGGTGTGAGCACATCGATGAGCAGTTCCCTGACCGTCTCCACATGGCCGGGCGCCGCCCGCTCCAGCAGCGCCATGCCCTCGTCGGTGAGTACGGCGAAGACCGCGCGGTCGTCGCTGGGACAGGAGCGCCGGCGCACCAGCCCGGCCTTCTCCATCTGCCCGATCTGATAGGTCAGCCCGCTCTTGGAGTTGACCAGGGCGCCGGCCAGCTCCGCCATCCGTAGCTCCCGGTTCGGGGCCCCGCTGAGCCGGGCGAGGATCTCGTACTGCAGGCCGGACAGGCCGAAATCACGCTTGAGCCGCTGCTCCAGTTGCCGGTACAGCAGCGCGTGCGCGGTGGTGAAGGCCGTCCAGGCGCGCTTCTCCTCGTCGTTCAGCCAACGCGTATGACCCACGTCACACCTCTTCCAGTTGTTCAAATTGGAACTCCACTCTATCGTAGGCGTCACGTTCAAATTTGAACGATGCGAACAGAGACGACCTGACCACCACGGGAGAGGCCATGACCACCACCGCCGCAGCCACCGTCCGCACCCGGGTCCACATCCCGCTGAGCTTCTCCGACGGTTACCAGGTGACCGCCGAGGTGGTCACGTTCCACGGCCTGTCCGACGGCGCCGAGCACGTCGCCCTGATCCTGGGAGACCCGGCCGCCGCTGCCACCCCGCTGGTGCGTCTGCACTCCGAATGCCTCACCGGTGACGTCTTCGGCTCCGCCCGCTGCGACTGCGGCCCCCAGCTGCGCGAGGCCGTCGAGAGCATCGCAACCACCGGAGGCGTCCTGCTCTACCTCCGCCAGGAAGGCCGCGGCATCGGCCTCTACAACAAGCTCGACGCGTACGCCCTGCAGGACGCCGGCCTGGACACCTACGAGGCCAACACCGCCCTCGGCCTGCCGGAAGACGCCCGCGACTACACCGCCGCCGCCCAGATGCTCACCGCCCTCCGCATCACCGAGCTGAACCTGCTCACCAACAACCCCGACAAGGCACGGCAGTTGCGCGACCTCGGCGTCTCGGTCAGCCGGACCGTCCCCACCGGCGTGCACACCACCCCCAGCAACCTGCGCTACCTGCACGCCAAGGTCGAGCACACCCACCACACCATCGCCCTCGCACCGGTGGCGAGCCTGGTCGGCTGACGCCCGCCACGGTCACCCATCAGCCCAGAAAGGCATCGCCTTGAAAGCCGTCGTCGTCACCGATTTCGGAACCGAGCCCGAGTTCGTCGACCTGCCCACCCCCGAGCCCGGCGCCGGTGAAGTCCTGGTGCGCATCCACGCCGCCGGAGTGAACCCCTTCGACTGGAAGGTCACGGACGGCGCCCTCAAGGACTCCGTCACGCACGACTTCCCCCTGGTCATGGGCTCTGACGCAGCGGGCGTCGTCGAGAGGACGGGCCCGGGCGTCACCCGCTTCCGCCCCGGGGACCGCGTCTACGGGCAGTTCATGCGCCTGCCCCAGGGACAGGGCTCCTACGCCGAGTACACCGTCGCCGAGCAGGACGGCAAGATCGCCCACATACCTCAGGCCCTCCCCTTCACACTCGCCGCGGCCCTTCCCACCGCGAGTGTGACCGCCTACCAGGCCGTCCAGGCCACACGTCTCGAGCGAGGTCACACGCTGCTGATCAACGGTGCCAGCGGCGGCGTGGGCCAGTCGGCCATCCAGTTCGCCGCCCGGTTCGGAGCCCGCGTACTGGCCACCGGAACGCCCGAGGTGGCCGACCATCTGGGCGACCTCGGTGCCCACACCGTCATCGACTTCACCCAGGGCCCCACCCACGAGCAGGTGGCCGCCGCCCACCCCGACGGCATCGACGCCGTCCTCGACCTCGTCACCCCGACCGGCGGCGACATCAGCCCCATGGCCGGTCTGCTCCGCCCCGGCGGCACACTGATCAGCACCAACCACGCCACCCACCCCGATGCCCTGGCCGCCCGCGGCATCCGCGGCGTCAACTTCTCCAACAGCCCGACCGTCGAGACGCTGACCACGCTCGCCGAACTCGCCGCCATCGGGGAACTGCGCGTCCGTATCGACGCCGAAGTCCCCCTCGCCGACGCCCCCGCCCTCATCGCCAAGGCACGAGCCGGCCACGCCACCGGAAAGACCGTCATCGTCCCTTGATCGCGCCCGGCCCCACACCTTGCGGAGAAGACATGAACCGAACAGCGCAGGCAGTACGTTTCGACCAGTACGGCGCTCGTGACGTGCTGTACGTCACCGACGTCCCGACCCCCGAGCCGGGGCCCGGAGAAGTCGTCGTCGAGGTGCGTGCCGCCGGCATCAATCCTTTCGACGCGATGATCCGGTCCGGGGTGATTCGCGATCTGTTCCCGGTGGACTTCCCCTCCGGCCAGGGCAGCGACCTCGCCGGGGTCGTCACCGCGGTCGGCGCCGGGGTGGACGGGCTCGCCGTCGGCGACGAGGTGCTGGGCTGGACGCCGAGCGCGGGCACGCAGGCGACGCACGCGGCTGTCCGGGCGGCCCAGTTGGTGGCCAAGCCGCCTCACGTGAGCTGGGAGGCGGCGGGCTCCCTGCACATGGTCGGCGCCACGGCCTACGCGGCCGGCCGCGCCGTCGCTGCCCAGCCAGGGGAGACGGTCGTGGTGTCCGCCGCCGCGGGCGGGGTCGGTTCGTTCCTCGTGCAGCTGCTCACCGGTCGGGGCGTGCGCGTGCTCGGCATCTCCTCGCCGGACAACGCCGAGTGGCTGGAGAAGCACGGCGTGATCCCGGTGCCGTACGGAGACGGCCTTCGCGAGCGGCTCGAACAGGTGGCGGGAGCGAGCGGCATCGACGCGTTCATCGACCTCTACGGACCCGAGTACCTCGACCTCGCCGTCGCCCTCGGCATCAAGCCGGACCGCATCCAGACGACCGTCGCCATGCAACGTGCGGCGGAGATCGGCGCCCGGACGGACGGACGCCACAACGCGACCGCACGCGAGATCCTGGTGGAACTGGCCGACCTGGTCGCCTCGGGGGCCGTCGAGATCCCGATCGCCGCCACCTACCCGCTCGACCGCGTCGCCGACGCCTTCGCGGAGCTGGAGCAGCGGCACACCCACGGCAAGATCGTCCTGGTCCCCTGACCGGGGCCGCGCGCGAACCCGCGAGTGCAGTGACCCCCGTCACGTCCACGCCCCCTTTCCCTTCGTATCTCCCTTCCTGACACCTCTACGGAGAACGCACATGACCGACCGAGCCGACCAGACCATCGGTGCCCTGCGCAGCGGACACGACTATCTGACGGTCGACCTCGGTTTCCTGCCCGTGGCAGTCGATGTCGCCACGGTGGCCGGCGTGCGGCTCACGGAGTTCGCCCACCACACCTGGGACGTGGAGGTCGCCTTCGATCACGAGGCGCCCCTGCTGCCCGCGTGACCGGACTGCTCCTCGACCAGGCCGACCCGTTCCTGGACTTCCTCGGCAAGGCCGACGCCCTGGCCGTCCGCCCGGTCCGCATGGCCGTCCACACCACCGCACCCGAGCGCACCTTCGGACTGGAGGTGGGCAACGCGATCTCGCTCACCGATGAGCCGGACCGGCCCGACGCCGTCCTGACCGCACCCGCCGAGTGGTGGCTGCGCCTCACCACCGGGCGCCACGCGCCCGCGCACACGCCGAGCGCGGTGTCCCTGGCGAGCGCCTCCCTCACCCTCGACGACCTGCGAGGTGCACCGCATGACCCGGCTCGTCGAGGCCCTCCTCATGTCCTCTCTCTTGAAGCCGCACCGTGCCGAAGGCGACACCTCGGCACGGTGCGGCGGTCCGCGCGGTCAGGTCACGCGGCGTTGAAGCGGTACCGGCCCGCCCGGGCCCGGTAGACCTTGTAGGCCGCGCCGCCGGACGTGTCGTCACGGACGAAGGCGACACCCCGAGGGGCGGTGACGGGCTTGTCCCGGGTGGGAACCCAGATCTCGGCCTCGGTGTTGTACGGGATGGTGACCGCCAAGTCGATCCTGCCGTCCGGGCGGCGGTGCCACTCCGAGGACGCCTCGCCCCGCACGGTGTCGATCGAGGCGCTGACGTGGTCGAGGATCGCGGGTGCCAGGTCGGTGTCCTCGGTGTTCTTCGGAACCCGGCTGTTGACCGCGGCCGAGGGGATGTACGGGCGGATCCGCAGTGACTCGTAGGCGGTCGAGGTCGGCCTGATGCCGGCCAGGCTCTGGTAGAACCAGGTGGCCACGTTGGAGCGGTAGTGGTGGTTGACCGAGAGCCGGTCGGTCCACTGTTCCCACAGCGAGGTGGCGCCCTTGGCGATCTGGTGGACGTAGCCGGGCAGGCCGGTCTGGGTGACGGCCTTGAGGGCGATGTCCGTGTAGCCGTACTCGCTGAGGATGTTGAACTCGTAGCGCGAGCCGTACATGTCGTTCTGGAGGTGCTGGTCCGCGGCCACGATCCGGTCGGCGAGCAGCTTCGCGAGGGCCTTCTTGTTCTCCTCGACCGTCTTCGTGCCCGCCAGGTAGCGGGGGTCGCCGGAGCTCAGGTCCGAGCCGGGCACCAGGTCGAAGGCGATGGCCAGGGTGTTCTCGCTGGAGATGCTGCCCTGGGTGAAGTGGCCCTGTGCGGCATCCCAGTAGTTGGCGATGAAGGCCTTGCGGAGCGTCCGTGCCAACTTCGCGTAGTGGGCGGCGCGTTCGGTGCGGCCGAGCCTGCGGCCCACCTCGTCCATGTAGTCGCAGAAGTGGATGTAGAAGGCGAGGCTGATGACGGCGTTGCTGCCGGGGCTCTCCGCGCCGGAATAGGCACCGAGGGAGGCTTCGAACTTGTAGTCGTTCTCTGCGGTGAACAGCGTCTCGTAGTACTTCAGGAGCGTGTCCTGGTGGTCGTACAGCTCCGCGAACAGGCTGCTGTTGCCGTAGTACGTGTACAGCTCCCACGGCATCACGAAGTACGCCGAGTCCCAGGCGGGCACCGCCTTCCACGCGGCGTTCCAGCCGGGCGTGTGGTCGTAGCCGTAGCCGCCCTTGGCGATGGGGACGAACATGGGCAGCTGGCCGGTGGAGATCTGTGTGTCGGGGAAGTGCCGCAGGTAGTTGGTGAAGACGGCGTTGACGTCCCAGGTCAGCGATTCCGACTCGGAGCTGGCCATGGCGTCGCCGGTCCAGCCGTTCTTCTCCCGCGACGGGGTGTCGGTGGGCTTCTGGACGAGGTTGTTCTGCTCGGCCCACTCCAGGTTGCGCTGGAGGCGGTTGAGCAGGGCGTTGTCGGTGGTGAAGGTGCCGGTGCGGGCGAAGCCGGAGCGGGCGACGTCGACGGTCAACACGTCCGCGTCCCGGGTGACGTCGGGGGCTCGCCCGAGGACCGCCTCTAGGTTCATCACTTCCAGGTAGCGGAAGCCGAAGTGGCTGAACTGCTGTTCCCAGGTCTGCGTCGACCGCCTGCCGAGGGCGTAGTAGTGCGTCTGCAGGTTGGCGTCGTGCTGGAAGTTCTCCTCCTCGACGGAGAGCGGGGAGGCGGCCGTGCCGTCGCCGGCGACGATCCGGTTGCCGCCGCGGATCCGCAGGGTGAGGCCCGCCTTGTCGGGGCGTATGCCGGTGAGCCGCAGGCGGACGAAGCCCGTCAGGATCTGGCCGTAGTCCAGGACCCAGGTCCCCGAGCCGGGCGCCGTCTCGGTGATCGAGACAGGGCGCAGCGTCTGGTTGACCAGCACCGGCTCCGCCTCGTGGGCCCGCGGCACGGCAGGCTTGAAGCCGTCGGGAACCGTCGTGGCGGGCAGCGTGCCGTGGTACTTCGGCGAGGGGCCCGCGCAACTGCCCGGCGGGATCAGCACGGTGGCAGGGCGCCAGTCACGGCCGGTCCGGTAGCCGGGTGAGCGCCACTCCCCCAGCTGGTCCGCGCGCCGGGCGTCGTACTTCTCGCCCGAGTAGACCGAGTCGAACGTCGTCGGTCCGTCCGCGCCGAGCCAGTCCTCGTCCGTGACGAGCGTGGTGGCGGAGCCGTCGGTGTAGGTCACGACGAGCTTCGCGCGCAGGCGGGGCTGACCGGTGTAGGGGGCGAGCTGCCAGTACCACTCCTGGGGTGTGGTCACGCCGTACCAGCCGCGTCCGAGTTCGGCGGCGACGACGTTCTCCCGGCCGGCCTCCAGCAGCGCGGTGACGTCGAAGGTGTCGTAGAGGACCGTACGGTCGTAGGTGCTCTGGTCGGTGAGCAGCCGGGGCACGTTGGTCCGGCCACGGTTCGCCGGCTTGCCGTCGACGGTGATCGGGTCGCCGTTGACGGTGAAGGTGACGTTGCCGGCGGCGCTCAGGTGCAATCGGGCCTTGGCGATACGGCGGCCTCGGGGCAGGGTGAACGCGCGACGCAGTACCGGGGCCGGGTTGGCGATCGGCAGCACGCTGTTCTTGGACGGAATGAAGGGGTTCTTCGGCGGGAAGGTCAGGCCTGCGGGGCTGCCGATGCCGTTCTCGAACGGGTTGGCGCCGGTGGTGAGGTCGACGGAGAAGTCGGGGGCGCCGGTGCCGGTCACCTTGACGCTGCGGACGGTGGCGGAGGTGCCGCCGCCGAAGCCGAAGCTGCCGTGGCGGCGGATCTGGTCGCCGGTGAGCGTACGGCTGTCGACCTCGGCACCGTTGACGGAGGTGGTCACGGTGAGCCCGATGACCGCGACCCGCACGGTGTGGTCGCGGGTGGCCCAGGTGTCCTTCGTCAGCCCGGTCGAGGCGGGGAGGGTGACGGTGTCGACCGGGACGCTCCGGGTGCCCGCGGTGGTGGGGTTGGTCTCGCTCTGCGGGTCGTAGTGGTTGACGCCCCAGTCGGGCTCGGAGGTGCCGTCGTCGACCCAGGTGTTGCCGGCGTAGTGGCTGGTCTTCATCACCAGCTGCATGTCGTCGCCGCTCTGCCGGACGGTCCAGTTGAGGCCCTCGCCCCACGTCTTGCCGATGGGTTCGGCGCGCAGCAGCAAGGACAGCCCGCCGGCGGCGTCGGAACCGCCGCGGAAGACGACGGTCGCGGTCAGGTCCTTCCAGTCGTGGTCCTGCGCCTCGCGGCCGCCGATCCACCGCGCGCCCGACCAGTCCTTCTCGGCCTTCAGCAGGCCGGTCTCCCACATCGCCGGCTCGCTCCAGGGACCGGGTGCGCCCTTCTCGTCCCAGGTCCGCACCCGCCAGAAGTACGCCTGCTCCGACCGCAGCGCGCCGCCCCCGTGGGCCACCTCGGTGCTGTTCGAACTCGCCACCCTGCCGCTGCGCCAGACGTCCGCCTTGCCCGGCCCGGTGCCGACCTGGATCTCGTACGCGGTCTGCCTGGCCACCGGAGGCACCCAGCTGAACGCCGGCGCGGTCTCCGTACCCAGGGGTGCGACCCGGGAGTTGACCTGCAGGTCTGCGGGTGCGGAACCGGGCCTGCCCGATGCTGCCGCGCTCGCCGCCACGGCGTTCGGCGCGGCGGCGAGCGGGAGTGAGGCCCCGGCTGCCGCGGCCGTCATGATGCCGAGCATGTGTCGGCGGCTCAACGCACTTCTGTTCTCCTCGGCCACGGCTCAGATTCCTTTCGTAAGCGCACCGCGCTGCAGCAGGGGTGTCCCTCCCCCGTCAGATATTGAAACGTTTCAATACCTTCCAAGTGGAAAGCTTACGAACAACCTCGGCCGAAACACAATGGTCTGAGTCGATGACTCACCCTGCGGTGCCGCCGTCGGCCAGGTCGTCGAAGATCACGACCTCGCGGGTGAGGAGGAAGAAGGACAGCGAGGGTCGGAAGTGCGCACCGTGCCTCTCCGCGTGGCCGGTCAAGGCCTGCTGCCAGGCGCGGAAGCCGGTCAGGGCGTCCGCCTCGTCGAACCACAGGGCGGAGTAGGCGTCGGGCGCGTAGAGGGCTTCCACGGCGTGCGCGATGGCGTTGAAACCGCTGGTCACCGACGTGTCCACGGGAAGGCGGAGGGTGAGTTCGGGGTCGTAGACGACGCTGCGCGGCAGAGCGGCCCGGTCGCGGCCGGTGCGCTTGCGGCCGTTGTCGGTGAGTCCCCAGACGGGGGTCATCTCGGAGCCGGCGTACGTGGTGGGCACGCTGATGACGGGCAAGCCGGTGGTCAGGGCGATCGCCTTGCCCAGGCCGATGGTGGAGCCGCCGCCGATGGCCAGACAGCCGTCCGCGCCGGTGTCGCGTGCGGCTGCGCGGGCCGCTTCCGAACGATGTCGACCGGTACGTGCATCCGGGCCTCGGTGAACAGCCCGGGGCATGCCTCGCCCAGCAGGGTGGCGGCCTGCTCGGCCAGCGCACGCCGGCCCGGCGTGGAGAGCACCAGGAGCCGCCGCAGACCCAACCGCTCTGCCTCTTCAGGCAGTTGAGGCAGGCTGCCGGCACCGAAGACCACCCGCATCGGCAGGGCCTCGTAGGTGAAGGTCATCCCGTCGTGTCCGCTTCCGGTGCCAGGACGATGTCGAACTCGACGTGGGTGAAGGGCACGGTCACGCCGAAGCGTTCTGCGTCCCGCCGCCGCGGCGAGTCGGCGCGGGCAGCTGCCCGACGGCCAGATCACGCACGCGTCGGATGCGGCGGCGACCGCTGCCGGCGGCGCCCAGCCGCGCCCTGGCGCCGACGGTCTCCGGCGCGGCGGGCACGTCGAAGGACTCGGTGAAGTCGGCGATCAGGCCCCGCTTGACCGCGAAAACGGCGTCCGCGTCGACGTAGGGGCTGTCCGCGACGAACGCGTGGGTGGTGACCGGGCGGTGGTGATCGGCGCTCGCGATGAAGTGGATGTGGGCGGGGCGGTAGGGATGCCTGCCGGTGGCTTCGAGCAGGCGGCCCACGGGGCCGTCGGTGGGGATCGGGTAGTGGGAGGGGACGACGGTGCGGCCCCCGCCGTCCGTGCGGAACAGCCCGCGCCCGTTTCCCGGCGGCTGCACGTCGGGCTGCTGCACGTCGTAGAAACCGTCCTCCGAGCACTGCCACACGTCGAGTTCGGTGTCCGGCAGCGGGGTTCCGTCGGCGGTCAACACCCGGCCGGAGACGACGCAGGGACGGCCGGTGCCGAGGAAGTCGATGGAGTCGCCGAGCTCGCGACGGGGCGACTCGGTCATGTGGAAGGGGCCGAGGACGGTGCTCTCGGTTCCCTCCGCGGACCCGTTCATGGTCTCGACGAGCATGGAGACGCCCACCGCCTGGACGGTACGTGCGGTCTCGTCGTCGATGTGGGTGAGCCGGGGCAGCCCGTACAGGGCCGGCCAGCGCTCGCAGACCACTACCCGATGACCGAGCCGGCCGAGCAGGGACGCGGCGACGTCGGTCCGTAGCCGATGACGGCGATGTCGTAGAGCGGAGCCATGAGTACCTCCGGAGCCACTCCCGCGCCATTGCGAGGGGTGAGGTGGGAAGAGGAAGGCGAGGCGCGACCCTGCACGCCACCGCCCTCCATATGTGAGGAGCTATTCACATTTAATGTGAGGGGAGATTCACACACTGACGGCGTGGGCGTCAAGAGCCGGGTCGCTAAAATGCGCGAGTGACCGAGTCTACCACCGGCAGGCCCGCCGCCCTCCAGGAACGCAGCCGCCGTTCACAGCAGGACATCCTCAAGGCCGGGTACACACTGCTCGAAGAGGGCGGAGTGGACGCGCCCACCGTGGCCGCGGTCGCCGAGCGGGCCGGCATGGCGGTCGGCAGCATCTACCGTCGGTTCGGCGACAAGGAGGCCTCCTGCTGGCCATCCAGCACGCCTTCACCGAGAACCTCCAGGCCGAGATCACGGAGCGCATGTCCGCGGAGCGGTTGCGCATCCTGCGCGATCCGGCCGTGGCGATCGCCGAGGCGGTCGGTGCGCTCACCGACACCTTCCAGGCGCGCGAGGCACTGCTACGCGTCTTCCTGCTGCTCGGCACCCGGCACGAAGCGGTCCGAGCCGAGGGCTCCCGCGTGAGCATCGAGGGCAACCGCAACTTCGCCGAGGCACTGCGCCACACACCCGTCGCGCATCCGGACCCCGAGGCCGCGCTGGACTTCGCCTTCCCCTGATCTACGCCGCGATCGCACACCGTGTCACCCAGGGCGAGTTCCTGGAGTCCGACCGCCCGCTGCCCTGGAACGAACTGCGCAGCCACCTCCAGACGGCGGCCGTCTCCTACCTCCTCGACGCCCGGGAAAGCCGCTGAGTGGTCGTATGTGAGCCTCCTTTCAAGCTTTATGTGAACCTTTATTCACATTTCGGGTTTCCTGCATTCGAGGAGAGTGAGCGCACCGTGGGTCAGGCAAGAGCGCGGGGGCCGTACGCCGGGACACCGGCCCGCAAGGCGGAGATCGTACGCGCGGCACGCGACAGTTTCGCCGACAACGGCTACGCCAAAGCCTCCCTGCGCGACATCGCGGAGCGGGCCGGCATCACCCACGCCGGCCTCCTGCATCACTTCCGCAACAAGGAAGAGCTCCTCGCCGAGGTGCTCGCCGAACGCGATGCGGAGGAATGGCAGCAGGGCCTGGAAGAGGTGGACAGCCCGGATCAGCTCGCCCCCTACCTCGGCAAGCTCATCCGCCACCACCAGAAGGCGCCAGAACTGATGCGTCTGTGGATCGAGCTCGCAGCCGCGGCCTCACGGCCGGATCATCCCGCCCACACCTACTTCGCCGAGCGCTACGAACGCGGGCGCACCCAGTTCGCCGAGGGCTTGGACGACGAGGCCGCGCGCACCAGGCTGCGCGAAGGCATCAGTCCCGAGAGCGCGGCGGTCCTCTTCCATGCCGTGCTCAACGGGCTCCAACTGCAGTGGGTACTCGACCAGGACCTCGACATCGTCGGACCCGTCACCGACTTCGTAAGGCTGCTCTTCGACCACCAGCACGCCGAAGTGTGAAGGGAGAGGTCCGCTACGCCACGGAAGGACGTTCCGTGGCATGTCCTTCCGCACCCCTGGCCCGCCTTGCGGGGGCACGTGCCGCCAGCGCCTCCAACAGAAGGCCGACCGCCTCCTCGAAGGAGCTGTTCCCGATGGTGTGCAGTTCCTGGCGCACGGTGGTCAGCGCGGGATACGACGCTGGATCCAGCGCTTGGTACACCTCGCTCCACGCCCGGTGATCGGCCTCGCGCTGCTGTCGCGGGAGTGCCTGGAAGGCGGCGTCCATGGCCGCATGGCTGAGCACGGTGTCGATGAACGTCAGATACAGGCGCGTCGCGTCGGCCGGTGCGAAGCCTGCGGAAAGCAGGAGGCCGATCCCCGTCTCCACGGCACGGATCTCGTTCTCGCGCCGGGTCACCCGGTACGAGGCGAAGGCGGCCGCACGGGGATGGGCGAGGTATCCGGCGCGAACCCGCCGGGCCATGTCGCGCAGTGCGGCCACCCAGTCGTCTCCGGGGGCGAAGCCCGCCATGGCGTCGCCGATGATGCGATCGGCGATGGCGAGCACCAGGTCGTCGGTGTCGTGGAAGTAGCGGTAGAGGGCGCTGGGGTCGCAGCCGAGGGCGGTGCCGAGCCTGCGTACGCTGAGCGCCTCCGGGCCGTGTTCGCCGATCAGCCGCAGCGCGGTCTCCACGATCAGGTCTTCCGACAGCAGGATCCCCGTGCGGGTGGGGCGTCGGCGTCTGCGCTCCTGCGGGACACGAGTGGGCATGCCTGGCTCCTGCCGGTCGGGACCACGTACCGGCAGTGAAGGGGACCGCCACCCTTATGTCAACAGCATTGACGCAAGATTGACGCCAGGTGTTCCATCACAGTCCCGCGCGGCTCTACCCTCATCCCCTCCCCGCGAGGAGCCCTCCATGACCTCTCTGTCTCCCCAGCCATCCACGCCGCCTGTGCCCTCGCCGCCGGCCCCGTCCGGCGGACCGGGCACCGGACTGCGCCGCTCCCTCGGTGTCGTCGACGGCGTCGCCATCGCCGCTTCCAGCACCGCCGCCACCACCAGCATCGCCATCGGCATGGGCACGATCGCGACCATCGTGGGGCTGCAGGCCCCTGCGCTCCTGCTCCTCGCCTTCCTGCCCGTGCTCGGCATCGCCACCGCGTACGCCCGCCTCAACCGCTCCGAACCCAACTGCGGCAACGGCTACACCTGGGTCGGCAGGACCCTCGGCCCCTGGCCCGGCTTCCTCACCGGATGGGTCACCATCGTCGGCTCGGTCATCTTCTGCGCCTACACCAGCGCGATCATGGGATCGGTCGTCCTCATCTTCGCCAACAAGGCCGGCCTGCACAGTCTGGCGGGCATCGCCCTCGATCCGGCGTCCACCGGCATCAGCACGGCCGTCGGGCTGGTGCTCCTGCTCGGCCTCACCGCCCTCGCCGTCACCGGCACGCGCGCCACCACCCGCTTCCAGTTCGCGCTGCTGGTCTTCGAGTACACCGTACTGCTGGGCTTCTGCGGCTGGGCCCTTGTCACCGGCGACCAGTCCTTCTCCCTCTCCTGGTTCAACCCGTTCGAGATCGCCGACGGCACCACCTTCGCCCAGGGCATGGTGCTCGCGGTGTTCTTCTTCTGGGGCTGGGACGCGGCCTTCAGCGTCAACGAGGAGACGAAGAGCCCGGACGATGCGGCCCGCGGAGGCCTGATCGCCCTGTTCGCGATGCTCGGCCTGTTCCTCTTCGCCTCGGTCGCCTTCCAACGGGAGATGAGCCTCACCGAACTCATCAAGAACGGCCCGCAGGCCCTGCCGTACCTCGGGCAGAAGCTGGCCGCCGAACCCTGGGCCACCCTGCCCGTGGTCGCCCTGATGTTCTCTGCCGCGGCCTCCGTGCAGTCCACGCTGATCCCCACGGCGCGCGGGCTGCTCGCGATGGGCCGGGACCGCACCATGGGGCCGCTGTGGACCCGGGTGCACTCGCGGTACGGCACGCCCGCCGCCGGAACGGTCGTGGTGCTGTCCATCGCCACCGCGATCGCCCTGCTGGCCGTCGCCATCCCACGGCTGAGCGACATGCTGCTGGCCGCCGTCAACTCCATCGGCCTGCTCGTCGCCCTCTACTACGGCCTCACCGCGCTCGCCTGCGCCGTCCGCTTCCGCTCCGCCCGCCGCGAAGGGCTGCGCACGGCGGTGCTCGCGGTGGGCGTGCCCGCCGTGTCCAGCCTGGTGCTGCTCGGCCTCGGCGGCTACCTCGGATACTCGTACCTGACCATGAGCGACCACTTCGAACTCAGCCCCGACAACGGGTGGTTCATGTTCTCCCTGCCCGCCGTCATCGTCCTCGCCGGCCTCGGGATGGCCGCGGTCGCCAAGTACGTCCGCCGGTCGCCGTACTTCACCACCGGAAGCGGCACCGACGCCGAGGCGATCACCCTCCCCATGGACCGCACAGCCGTCTGAGGGGTCCTTGCACTATGCCCACCGTCCGGATCCCCTCCTCTGGAGTCCACCCCATGCCGCAGTCCCAGGTCACGGGCCCCGCCGATCTCGTTTTCACCGGCGGGCCCGTCCACACCGTCGATCCCGCCCGCAGCCACGCCACCGCCGTGGCGGTGCACGGCGGACGGATCACGGCCGTCGGCCACGACGAGGTGCACGCCCTGATCGGGCCGGGCACCGAGGTCGTCGACCTCGCCGGAAAACTGCTGCTGCCCGGCTTCCAGGACGCCCACGTGCACCCGCAGGGCGCGGGCCTGGAACTCGGCATGTGCCACCTGGCCGACACGGTCGACGCCACCGAGTACCTGCGGCGGATCAGGGCGTACGCCGATGAGCACCCGGACGCGGAGTGGATCACCGGCGGCGGCTGGTCCCTGGAGGCTTTCCCCGGCGGCGCCCCCACCGCCGCCGCCCTCGACGCGATCGTCCCCGACCGGCCCGTTTTCCTGCCCAACCGCGACCACCACGGAGCCTGGGTCAACACCCGGGCCCTGCAGCGGGCCGGGATCGACGCCCGCACCCCCGACCCCGCCGACGGCCGCATCGAACGCGACGCCGACGGCAACCCGACCGGGATGCTCCAGGAGGGCGCCGTCCACCTCGTGGGCCGGCTGGTGCCCGACCCCACCCCCGAGGAACAACTGACCGCGCTCCTGCGCGCCCAGACCGTGCTGCACTCCCACGGCGTCACCGCCTGGCAGGACGCCATCGTCGGTGGGTACGCCAACATGCCGGACCCGGCGCCCTCGTACCGCGCGGCCCTGAACCGGGGGCTCCTCACCGCCCGCGTGGTCGGCGCGCTGTGGTGGGACCGCCAACGCGGCGCCGAACAGATCCCCGAACTCGTCGCGCGGCGCGAGGAGTTGAGCGGAGGCAGGTTCCGCGCCGGCACGGTGAAGATCATGCAGGACGGCATCGCCGAGAACCACACCGCCGCCATGCTCGACCCGTACCTCACCGGCTGCGGCTGTGCCTCGGACACCAGCGGTATCAGCTTCGTCGAACCCGGCGAACTGAAGAAATACGTCACCGAGCTCGACGCGCTCGGCTTCCAGGTCCATTTCCACGCCCTCGGCGACCGCGCGGTACGCGAAGCGCTGGACGCCGTGGAGGCCGCCCGTACAGCCAACGGGCACCGCGACACGCGCCATCACCTGGCGCACCTCCAGGTCGTCCACCCCGATGACGTGCGACGCTTCCGGGCGCTGGGCGCCACCGCCAACCTGCAGATGCTGTGGGCAGCCCACGAGCCGCAGATGGACGAGCTCACCCTGCCGTTCCTGGGCCCAGACCGCGGCGCCCGGCAGTATCCGTTCGGCGACCTGCTGCGCGCGGGAGCGACGCTCGCCGCGGGCAGCGACTGGCCGGTCAGCAGCCCCGACCCGCTCCAGGCCATCCACGTCGCCGTCAACCGCGTCTCCCCCGACGCACCCGAGGGCACCCCCGAGTTCCTGCCCGAACAGCGCCTCGACCTGAGCACCGCCCTCGCCGCCTACACGGCGGGCAGCGCCTACGTGAACCGCCTCGACACCATCACCGGCAGCATCACCGTCGGCAAGGCGGCCGACCTGGTCGTCCTCGACCGTGACCCGTTCACCGGCCCGCCCGAGGAGATCGCGGCCACCCGGGTCCTGGAGACTTTCGTGGAGGGGGAACGCGTCCACGCGACTCCCGACGCCTGATGGCAGCGCGGCGCCGATCTCAGGAGGTGCCGGCGGCCTCGGCGACGTTGTCGGCACCGGCCGCTTCGTCCTGAGCCATGCCAAGGAAGCGCCGGATCGCTTCGACCGGCATATCGAGCCCCTCCGACGCCGACAACTCGTCGCCGAACACCTGCACCGCCTCAGTGACAGCCACGGCCAGTTCGACCTCTGCCTTGCGGACCTTGGCCTCGGCCTTGTCCACGGTGTCGACCACCGCCAACTGGCGGCGTTGCTTCTCCTGAAGTCTCTGCTTGCGGGAAAGGGCCTTGTCAGCGTTCTGCACAGTCATGACCAAGATCATAATCAGTCGTGCAGGCACCCATGAAATCGGTAATTTCCATGCTCCACAAGGGCGTTCACGGCTCGAAGGATCAGCATCGCGGGCCCCGTCAGGCCGCTGCTCAGGGTAAGTGCGATTCCCCATCTGCTTTACCTTCCGGATGGTAAAGTAGAACGATGGCGAAGAACGCAAAGCTCCACATCCTGGATGGTGCGCTCGATCTGCTCCGTGCTGAAGGAGGCGGGACGGTCACACTGGACGCGGCGGCCAAGCAGGCCGGGCTGACCAAGCCGGGGCTGATGTACCACTTTCCGACCAAGGAAGCGCTGATGCTCGCCGTGGTCAACCACGTTGCCGACCGTTGGGAGGCGCTCCTGCTGCAACGGCTGGGACAGCCGCTGGAGACTGCCTCGCACCAGCAACGCATTCACGCCTATGTCGAAGTCGCCCTCGCGGAACCGTTCGACCGCGCGGACTTCGCGATCTTCTCCGACGCCCACTACCGCGCCGCCTTCACCCACACCTGGGTCCGCCGCTTCGAACCCTGGCTCACGCTCCCCGACGACCTGCCGGGCCCGGTCCGCGGTCGGCTCACCGCCGCACGGCTGCTGGCCGACGGCCATTGGATGGCCGCCGCCACCGATGTGTTTCCCGTCCCGGAGCGTGACCACGCCCACCTGCTGGCGGTCGCCGAAGGACTGCTGAAAGACGAGGCACCCGGATGACTCGGATGACTCGGCTGACCAAGTGGCTGCTTCTGATGGCGGCGATCACGCTCGAAGTCTCCGCGACGCTCTCCCTGCGCGCGGCCTTGAACCACCCCGCCCTGTATGTCGTCGTCGCGATCGGCTACATCGGAGCATTCACCGCCCTGTCCTTCGTGCTGCGCGCGGGGATGGGAGTCGGTGTCGCCTACGGCATCTGGAGTGCTTGCGGCGTCGCGTTGATCGCGGTACTGGCGAGCTTCGTCTTCGGTGACGCGCTCACCGCGCGGATGGTCATGGGCATCGCGCTGGTCATCGTCGGCGTGCTGTGCATCGAGCTCGGCTCCCAGGCGGCACACACCCGTCAGACCCGTGAGGGAGAAGCCACGCCATGATCTGGGCGTTCCTGATCTGCGCGATCCTGTCGGAGTGTGCCGGCACGCTGTCGCTGCGGATGGCCTCACAAGGCGGCAGCAAGAAGTGGCTCATCGGCGTACTCTCCGGGTTCTTGGCCGCGTTCGTGTTCCTCACCCTCGCCCTGGACGGCGGCATGGCCCTCGGTGTCGCCTACGGCATCTGGGCTGCCTCCGGAGTCGCGCTCACCGCGGTCGCCTCCCGCGTTCTGTTCCACGAGCCTCTCACCAAGGTGATGGGCCTCGGGATCGGCATCGTGATCCTCGGCGTCCTGTTCATCGAACTCGGCTCCCCTCACTGAGCTGCAGGAGTCCGAGCATGCGTGAGCCGGTGTTGGTGGTCGAGTTGGCGGAGGCTGTGCCCCTGGTGCCGCATCAGGCAACGTTCGCCCTGTGGTGACGTGTCGTCCGGTTGCTGCGCCGGGCGACACCGGCCTGTTGACCGGACCACGGGAGGACAACACCGGGCGGGAGCGCATCCCCGCTCGGGCGTCGACGGCTTCTACGACTGGGCGGTGGCGTCGGACCGCCACTTTGCCAGGATGCGCCGGTTCCCGCCCGGAGCCGGCCGGGTGGTCAGTCCAGTGCGGGGCGTGTGCGGCGTGCGGTGTGTGCGGACCCCTCCGCTGTGGTGAACCAGAACAGGGCCGCGCACAGGAAGGCCGCTGCCGCGAAGACCAGCGATTGTGTGACGGAGTCGTCCCGCGCGCCGGCGACGAGCGCGCCGGCCGCTGACAGTGCAAGGGCGATGGCCGCCAGCGCACGAGGGCGCCGCGTGACGTCTGGCCGGGCCGAGCGGAACGTCATGCCCACCGTGTCCGCCTCTACGGCCACATCAAGCCAAAGCCCGTTCCGGTCTCGCACCATCGCCTGACTCTGTGCCCTCGACGGCTCCTGCCAGGGGCACAGTGCCGGAACCTCGACCTGTCACCGGGTCCGGTTTCTCAGACTCTGCGCGACACGGGTCGGGCCGACAGGGTGTCGCGGTCGCGGTCAGTCGAGCCGGACGCCTGTGTGGCTCTCCAGGGCTTGGAGGAGTTGGGCCTGGAACTCTTCGTCCTGCGAGGCGGGGTGTGGTGTCTGGGTCTGCTGGTGGTACCAGTAGCCGCCGGTGCTCGGGGTCACGTCGGGGTGGGTGGCGAGCCACGCCTGTGTCTGGTGCCCGGCGGTCAGGTCGTCCGGTGCGCCGCGACCGCCCATACGGGTGGGGACCCACCCGGGGTCGACAGCGTGGCTGGAGGTTCCCTCCCATCGGGACGCCAGGGCGAGCGCGAGGGTGGTGACCCACAGTTTGGTGTCGTCGTAGGAAGCGGTGCCGGGGGCCAGCCGGCGCAGGTCGGTGGAGCCGGTCCGGTGCATGGAGCTGCTGAGGTAGATGAGCCTGGCCGGTTTGTCCATCAGGGCCGTCAGCATGTAGGGGGCGACGGTGTTGACGGTGACATCTTCCGGGCGGTACATGACGCCGGCGTTGTGGATGACGGCGTCGAAGCGGCCGAACTCGGAAGCCTGTCGGGCAACATCGCGGATTTCGTCCGGCTCGGCCAGGTCCCCGGTGATGACGCCTTTCCACCGGCCGGTGTCACCCACGTCGGTGAGACGAGCCGAGTTGCGGACGTGGACGACCACGTCGTGCCCTTCGCCGGCCAACGCGTTCGCCGTGTTGCGCCCGAGCCCACTGGACGCCCCGGTCACCAGAACCAATGCCATGTCAGTCGTCTCCTGTCTGTACGCGGATGGACAAAGTCACGGAACACCTCAGTGGCACCCCCACCCCCGAAGTCCCAGCGGGGCACTCACCTCGGGAGTGGGCGCGGGGCGGCTGGTCAGAAGGTGAGGAGCACCTTGGTGGCGCGCCGCTCGTCCATGGCCTTGTAGCCCTCGGCGGCCTGCTCCAGCGGCAGGGTGAGGTCGAAGACCTTGCCGGGGTCGATTTCGCGGTCCCAAATGAGCTGGATCAGCTCGGGCAGGAACCGGCGCACCGGGGCGGGGCCGCCCTCCACGTGGATGCCGGCGAAGAACAGGTCGATGCCCTGGATCGTGACGTCGTAGTTGACGCCGACGAAGCCCAAGTGGCCGCCGGGGCGGGTGGCGCCTATCGCCTGCATGGTCGACTCCTGGGTTCCGACGGCCTCGACCACCGAGTGCGCGCCGAGCCCGCCCGTGAGTTCCTTGATCTTCGCCACGCCCGCGTCACCGCGCTCCTCGACGATGTCGGTCGCGCCGTAGAACCGGGCCAGCTCCTGCCGCTCGGGGTGGCGGGACATCGCGATGATCCGCTCCGCGCCCAGCTGCTTGGCGGCAAGGATGGCCATCAGACCGACCGCCCCGTCGCCGACGACCGCGACCGTCTTGCCGGGGCCGGCCTCGGCCGCGACGGCGCCGTACCAGCCGGTGCCGAGCACGTCGGAGGCGGCCAGCAGCGACGGGATCAGCTCCGGGTCCGGCTGCCCGGGCGTGGGAACCAGGGTGCCGTCCGCGTGGGGGATGCGGGCCTTCTCGGCCTGGGTGCCGACTGTCATCGCCACGAATTCCCGGTGCACGCAGCCGGACTGGTAGCCCGCACGGCAGATCTCGCAGGTGTTGTCGGAGATGACGAACGACCCGACGACGAAGTCGCCCACCTTGACGTTCCGTACGTCGTCGCCGACTTCCTCGACGACGCCCACGTACTCGTGCCCCATGGCCGAGTGGTCGGCGGGCTCGACCCCGCGGTACGGCCACAGGTCCGACCCGCAGATGCAGGTGGCGGTCAGCCGGACGATCGCGTCGGTGGGCTCGATGATCTTCGGGTCTTCACGCTCCTCCACCCGGACATCACCGGCCGTGTACATGACTACTCCACGCATGAATGCGTCTCCTTGCCTTGTGTGCGCCGGCGCTCGCAGCGCCGAATCCTGCTCGGGAACAACCCCCCGCACCGCCGGATGAGGCGGAGCGGAGAGCACCAAGGCATTCAGGTAACCCTCATTCCGAGCGGGTAACGAGTCACTGATGATGGGTGTACTGGCAGTACACCCCAAGCTGCCGGACCTGGCCGTACGGTCGTCCTGTGGACAACCGTGAAGAAGTCCGCGAGTTCCTCACCTCGCGGCGAGCCAAGATCACCCCCGAGCAGGCCGGACTGCCATCGGGCACCCGGCGCCGCGTGCCTGGCCTGCGCCGCAGCGAGGTCGCCACCCTGGCCGACGTCAGCGTCGAGTACTACGCCAAACTCGAACGCGGCAACCTCACCGGCGCCTCACCCACCGTCCTCGAAGCCGTGGCCCGCGCCCTCCAGCTCGACGACGCCGAACGCGCCCACCTGCTCCACCTCGCCCAGGCCCAGGAAGGCTCCGACACCCTCGCACGCCCCCGCCCACGCCCCGGCCAGCAGCGGGCCTTGCACAAGAGCCTGCAGTGGACCCTGGACGCCGTCACCGCCGCACCCGCGTACGCCGTCAACGGACGTCTGGACCTGCTCGCCACCAACCAGCTCGCCCGCGCCTTCTTCACCGACATCTACGCCCACCACCACACCCAGCCACCCAACCTCGCCCGCTACCAGTTCCTCGACCCCGCCGGCCACCGTTTCTACGCCCACTGGGACCTCGCCGCCGACATGACCGTCGACGTCCTGCGCACCGAAGCCGGCCGCAACCCCCACGACAAGGACCTCCACGACCTGGTCGGCGAACTGTCCACCCGCAGCGACGCCTTCCGCACCCGCTGGGGTGCCCACAACGTCACGCGCCATGGCACCGGCACCAAACAGTTCCGCCACCCGGTCGTCGGCGACCTCACCCTCACCTGGCAAGCCCTGGCCGTCACCGCCGAACCTGGCCTCACCCTCACCGTCTACACCGCCGAACCCGACTCACCCTCCGCGGAGAACCTGAACCTCCTCGCCACCTGGGCCGCAACCCAGGAAGCAAGCCCCTCCACACAGCCCCTCTGACGCAACCGCCCGTCCACCCCACGCCGCGCTCCCCCGAAGAACGGCGATCCGGTCCCGAGGTCAGTCGCCCTTGTCCGGCGCCGGGGCGGTGGGGCCTCCCGGGCCGGCGCGGAGCATGGCCTTGTAGAGGGCCTCGTGCTCGGGCGGGGCGGGCAGGAGGCCGCGGGCGGGGGCCTCCAGGGACTGGATCATCAGGGCGACCACGCGTCGCCAGGCCTCGGGGGCGGCCTCGCCGGTGGCGTTGACGACGCCGGCGTTGGCCATGTGGATCAGCACCAGGTCCGAGGGGTCGAAGTCCTCGCGCAGGCGGCCCGCGGCCTTGGCGCGGTCGATGAGCTGCACCATGGCCTCGTACGCCTCGTTGCGGCGCTGCTCCAGGTCCTTGGCGGTGGGGAAGGTCATGGTCAGGACGTCGGCGAAGCCGTAGTCGGCGGCCTGCATCGCGCAGGCCGCCTCGATGTAACCGGTGAAACCGCGCCAGGGGTCCGGGTCGTCCAGGGCGACCGCGACCGCGTCGGCGTAGGCGTCCATCCGGTCGGCGAAGACGGCGGCGACCAGCTCCTCCTTCGTGGGGAAGCGTCGGAACATGGTGGCGATCCCCACCCCCGCCTCACGGGCCACGGACGCCATGGAAGCGCTCAGGCCGTCGCGCCCGAACACCGTGCGCGCGGCGGCGATGATCCGCTCACGGTTGCGCTCGGCGTCGCTGCGCAGCGGCTGCACGACGGGACCGTCGGATTGCTGGGCGCCAGGGTTCATACCGGCCAGTCTAGCAATCGGATTGCCCTATCCATTTTGAGGAACTGGGTCGGAGGGGACGTACGACATCGAGGCGGCGTACCTCTGGCGCCCGTGACTTCTTCGTCGACTGGGACCACGCCACCGTCAAGACCGCCGCGCTGCTACGCGCCGAGGCCGGGCGCGAGCCCCACGACCGGGCTCTGCGCGAGCTCGTCGGCGAATTGTCCACGCTCAGCCCCGAGTTCCGCACGCAGTGGGCCGCGCACCATGTGCGTATCCGCCACGACGGGGCCAAGCAGCTGCGGCACCCGGAGCTGGTCCATCACTCCCAAGGAACCACCAGGGCCTCCTGGCGCTCGGTTCGCATCGCGATCCGGACGTGGCAGGAGGCCCTGGGTGAAGGCCGATGGTGAGTGGGGCGCCAGGCGTTCAGTTGATGCGGACGATCTTCCAGAGTTGGTCGTCGACGTTGAGGTCGTTCCACTGGACGACAGGGGCGCCGTTGGTGGTGGAGGACTGGGCGACGCCTGCGTTGAGGCTGCTGCCCACGTTCTTGAGTTCGTAGTAGCCGTTGCCCGCGTCGGTGAGGGTCCATTTCTGTGAGGCGGCGGTGGAGGGTGTGTTCTGGACGACGGCGGCTCCGGGGGTGGCGGAGCTGTCACGGATGTCCAGGTTGAGGTTGCTGTTGATGTTCTTGATGGTCCAGGATCCGCCGCCCGCGGACTGGAAGGTGAAGAGCTGGCAGGGGCAGGCGCTGTTCTGCCACTGGTCGGCGGCTGTGCCGGTGGCGGTGGAGGCGTTGGGGATGTCGAGGTACTTGCCGCTGTTCTTGTTGACGAGGATGTACTGTCCGGTGCCCAGCGGGGGCAGGGCGGTCTGGGTGAGGTTCCAGCGCTGGCAGGCGCAGCCGGTGCCGCTCCACTGGCCGGCGGTGGTGCCGGGGGTGGTGGAGGCGCCCGGGATCTCGAGGTACTTGCCGGTGACGCGGTTGGTGAGGGTGTAGCCGCCGGCGGGGTGCGGGGCGACGGCCCATTCGTGGTCGAGGGTGTTGTTGTCGTCCCACTGAAGGATCTTGGCGCCGTTGGCGGTGGACTGGTTCTCCACGCCGAGGACCTTGCCCGTGGCGACGTTGAAGACCTTGAAGTAGCCGGAGGGCTGCTGGACGAAGCGCCACTGCTGGTCGGTGGCGTTGTCGGCGTTCTGCTGGGTGGCGTAGGTGCCGTTGGTGGTGGAGCCGCCCGCGATGCTCAGCTTCAGGTTGCTGTTGGCATTCGACACCGTGTAGGTGGCGCCGTCCGAGATGCCGCCGCCCAGGTCGATGGTGCTGTAGGTGACCGGGTTGTGGAGATTGCCGCCCGTGCGGCCGCCGCTGAGCACCAACAGGCTGTGACCGTCGGTCAGGGGGAGCATGCCGCGGCTGTAGCCGGGGGCGACGTTGGGGTTGATGCGCGTCCAGGTGTTCGCGGCGCCGTTCTCGGTGTTGAGGAACAGGTCGCCGGTGCTGTTGGAGCTGACGGCGAGGGTGCCGTTCGGGCCGCCGGTGGGCAGCCAGGTGATGTAGGGGGTGCCGACGGGAACTATGCCGTCCGTCGTACGCAGCGGGATGCCCGTCACGGAGTCGAACGCCTCCGGGTCGGAGGAGATCTTGTAGTAGACGGCGAAGCTACCCGCGGGGGAACCGCCGTACTCGTATGTCATGACGTAGTTGCCGTTGGGCAGCTTCGCGACGGTGGCCATGCCCGGGCGCTGGCTGTAGGTGGGCATCGCCACGTCGTCCACGACCGGCCCCCATGTGCGGACGTCGGTGGAAACCTGGTGCACGAGCTTCTGGCCGTGGGCGGGGTCGCGCTGGTCGGAGTAGTAGACGATCAGCTTGCCGCCGGAGACGAGGAAGAACGGCTCCCACACGGGGGTGTTGCCGTTGGTGTCGAAGGCAGCGCCACCCGTGGCGATGTTGCTGACGAAGGTCCAACTCTGTCCGCGGTCGGTGCTGGCGTAGACATCGATCTTGATGGCTGAGCGGTCGGCGGGAACGGAGGCTCCGGCAGCCAGGATGGTGCCCGCAGGGAAGTCCCCCATCGCCGTGGGGAGTTCGAAGAGCTCGGGCTCCCAGCGCATGCCCCAGCCGTTCTGCGTGTCGGCGACCTCCGAGATCTTCGCCCAGGAGTTGCCGTTGTCGGTGCTGCGGTAGATCGGGAAGACCGGGGTGCCGGAGGAGTACTGCTCGAACGTCGCCAGCATCGTGCCGTTGGCCGAGCCGTTGTACTGCATACGCATCGCCCGCGGATAGAGCGACCCGGGCGAGGGTGCGTTCGACGGCGGCGTGTACATCGTCTGCGACGGACGGGCCAGAGCGTCTGCCCGGCCGGCGGCCGGCAGGACCAGCGTGGCCACCGCGGCGAGCAGGGCGAGCATCAACGTCAGGAGGAAGAGGGGACGGGAACGCTGAGCGGCGCCGGGTCTGGCGCCTGTCTGCGCAGGGGACATGTGCGGCTCCCGGGGGAAGGGATGGGGATGTGTTTCGGTGCCCGCCGTACCCCTGAGTGATCCAGGCGGGAAGGCGGAGTCGATGAGTGGCGCTGGCGGCCGGCCGCGAAGGTGGGGACGACGTCGCGGTAACCATGGCTCCGACCGCCATGGGTGCCGGGCGACAGAGATGGTGCTCGGTCGGGTGGCCGTACTCCCTACGGCGACGGGGGCAGGTGCTGTTCAGGTGGTGGGAGGTACTGCCTGGCTCTGATGGGACGGCGGGGGTGCGGTCGAGCCGCGGACGACGAGTTCGACCGGTGCCTCGCTCGCTGCAGGCAGGTCGGTGTCCGGCTGCTCGATGGCGTGCACGAGCAGCCTGATGCCTTCCCGCGCCGCGGCGTCGAAGGGCTGGCGCACGGTGGTCAGGGGAGGGGTGACGTAGGCGAAGACGGGGTTGCCGTCGAAACCGACCACGCTGATGTCCTCCGGCACCCGGCGGCCGGCTTCCCGCAGGGCGTGGATCAGGCCGATGGCCATTTCGTCGCCCGCCACGAACACCGCGGTCACCGAGCTGTCCGCAGCCAGCTCGCGGCCCGCCGCGTAGCCGGAGGCGGGTGACCAGTCGCCCTCGACCACCGGAGGTTCGTGCGCACCCCGTGCCGCCAAGGCCGCCCGCCAGCCCTCGACACGGTCCTTGGACGCGTACCAGCGTCGCGGACCGGCAAGGTGATGAACCGTCGGATGCCCCAGATCCAGCAGATGATCGGTGGCCGCCCGCGCCAGCGCGAAGGCACCCACGCCCACCGTCAGGGTCCGGGCAGAGGCGAAGGCAGGCGGCGCACCCAGGAAGAGGACCGGCACCTCGACCTGGACGGAAACCTCTCCTTCCACGATGGGCTCGGAGACGACGACGCCGTCAACTCCCTGTTCGAGGAGCGACATCACAGCGCCGGCGATGTCGTCGGGGTCACCGTCCGTCGTGTTGACCACGCGCAGCGCGTAACCGGCGTCCCGTACGGCCTTCTCGATGCCCACCAGGAGTGAGGCGGTTCCGTATCCGGCCGTGCCCAGGGCGACGACACCGATGGAACGGTTCCGCCCCGACGCCAGCGCCCTGGCCGCGTGGTTCAGCCGATAACCGAGTTCCTCGGCTGCTTCGAGGACGCGCCGGCGGACCTCGTCGGACACGTACGGCTCGTTGTTCAGCACCCGCGACACCGTCTTGCGCGAGACCCCGGCCACACGGGCCACGTCCTCGCTGCGCGGCACGGAAGCACCCGCGCTCCGCCCCACCACTCGCGCCATGAGAGCTCCTGTCGGCCGTATGCCTGGATCAGGCGAGGTCACCTGTATGACCGCGCGGTCACTGACCGCGCGGTCATATCTACGTAGCCGGAGGGCCGCGCGTCAAGAGCGCGGACAGCACTTCTTCCACCCACGCCACATTCCCGAGGCCCACGTACGCGCGCCAGGGACCGTCGAAACCAGCTCCCGACACGGCACCCGGCGACGAGTCGCCGCTTGTGAGATGCCGGATGCTCGGACAGAGCGGCGCCGGCCGAAACGCCTGAGCACATGCCCGGCTGTGGGAATGGGCGGCTTCACAGGGGTCGGTCCACGCGACATGTCATCCAGAGAGTCTTGACATCGGATCACCAGAACGTTCACTCTTCGACGCGTCAACCGATCGAGTTTGTCCGATCGCGTTTGTTTCTGGTCGCATCGTCGACCGCTTCCCCGCCATGCCTCCCTTGAGCCGATGCGCCACGCCCGGGGCATGACAGCCCTTCAGGAGCCCGAAATGCGCCATTCATCCGTCGGTCAGCCCATACCTGGTACCAGCCGCCGCGCCGTGCTGCGTGGCATCGGCGGTGCCGCCGTCCTCGGTGCCGGCATACCTCTGCTGAGTGCCTGTGGCGGCAGCGGTACGGCGGCCGACCCGAAGACCGTCTCGCTGGGCTCCAACTCCTCGGACGCGGTGCCGAAGAAGGCGTTCGCGGAGATCTACGCGGCGTTCACCAAGCAGTCCGGCATCACGGTCGACGTGAACACCAAGGACCACAACACGTTCCAGGAGCAGATCAACTCCTACCTGCAGGGCACCCCGGACGACGTGTTCACCTGGTTCGCCGGGTACCGCATGCAGTTCTTCGCGGCGAAGAAGCTGGCCACTCCGATCGACGACGTGTGGGCGAAGATCGGCGGGAACTTCCCCGAAGCGATGAAGAAGCTCAGCAAGGGCGAGGACGGCAAGTACTACTTCGTGCCGCTGTACACGTATCCCTGGGCGGTCTTCTACCGCAAGAGCGTCTTCGCCCAGCACGGCTACACCGTTCCCACCACGTGGGAGCAGCTGGTGGCGCTGTGCAAGCAGATGAAGAAGGACGGGCTGGTCCCGATCGCGTTCGGTGACAAGGACGCCTGGCCCGCGATGGGCACCTACGACCAGATCAACTTCCGCACCAACGGCTACGACTTCCACGTCGAGCTGATGGCGGGCAAGGCGTCCTGGACCGACGCCAAGGTCCGCAAGGTCTTCGACCACTGGACGGAGCTGCTGCCCTACCACCAGGACGGCGCGGTGGGCCGGACCTGGCAGGACGCGGCGCAGTCGCTGGTGTCGAAGAAGGCGGGCATGTACGTGCTGGGCGCGTTCGTGGCGCAGCAGTTCACGAACAAGGCCGATCTGGACGACCTGGACTTCTTCGCTTTCCCGGAGATCGAGACGGCCTTCGGGCAGGACACCGTGGAGGCGCCGACGGACGGCTACATGCTCTCCAAGGCCCCGAAGAACAAGGATGCCGCGGTCAGGCTCTTGGAGTATTTGGGCACGCCGGAGGCGGAGCAGATCTACCTCGAGGCGGACTCGAGTGTGGTGGCCGCCTCCAGCAAGGCCGACACGTCCTCGTACACGGTGCTGCAGAAGAAGGCGTACGAGATGATCTCGGGCGCCAAGAGCCTCACGCAGTTCATGGACCGCGACTCCCGCCCGGACTTCACCTCCACGGTGATGCAGCCGGCGCTGCAGAACTTCATCCGCAACCCCAAGAGCGTCGACAGCATCATGTCGTCGATCGAGCGTCAGAAGAAGCAGATCTTCGCGTCCGCCTGAACACCCACACCTGAGGCACCCACACCGTGACTGCCAAGACCACGACGAAGAACCCGGGAGCGGCCGCCGTGCCGCCTCCGGGCGCCGCGTCCACCGCCAAGTCCAGGCCCGGGCGGGTCCCGCGGAGCCACCGGCGCCTGCTGACCCGCCGCGACCGCCTCACGCTCGGCCTGATGGCCGGCGTGCCCACGATCCTGCACGTCGCCCTGGTCTGGGTCACCGCGCTGGCTTCCATCGCGCTGGCCTTCACCAGCTGGGACGGCATCGGATTCGACTCGATCACATGGGTGGGGCTGGACAACTTCCGGCAGTTGTTCACCGACAACCCGCAGTTCTGGCCCGCCGTACAGCACAACATCATCTG